>CAIYTD010000017.1 GCA_903928955.1 Oligoflexia bacterium
CATAGAAAATTAGGGGAACTAGAGTACGCTGAAAGGGTTTGTGAAATAAAATGGCACAAGCCCTTTCAGCGTACTTCTTCGGAAAGTGGGAATAATGAGTTAGTTTCTAGCGAGTTTTTTTTATAGTTTTAGATGCAGTGGGTTTTTTTGCTTTTTTCTTGGTTTGCTTTTTAGGAGATTGAACAGGTGCTAAATCTGGATCGACAATTTCTTTTTCAGCATCTTTACGGCTCATTCCTACGTTTTTTAAAAATCCAAAAAAAGGTTTTTCATGTCCAATCGTGAGATTGACTGCGACTTGATCGCTTTGGGTGACTTGAAGAATTTCAGCTGCCATTTCTTGAATTTCACTCATAGATGAAAACTGAAAAATATCTCCGCCTTCAGGTTTTCCTGATTTATTTGAAAATTCGTATCGAATATAAACTGGATTTTTCATTTTTTTTCCTTATTATTTTGAGTAATGCAGTGAATCTTATTACCCTATTTTTATAGAATTCGCTATGACGAATTAAATGACCTGCCCCGCAGCCCATCCAGATGCCCATGCCCATTGAAAATTATAGCCCCCTAACCATCCTGTTACATCCACTACTTCACCAATAAAATACAGGCCTGGGACTTTTTTAGCTTCGAGGGTTTTTGAAGAAAGCTCATCCGTATCGACGCCACCGCGAGTGACTTCTGCCTTATTGTAACCTACAGTTCCACTTGGAATAATAGTCCAGTCATGTAGTTGATTACAAAATATTGCAAGGGTTCGTTCTGATATTTGAGCTAATGGAAGCAAAGAGTTGAAATAATGTTCACAAAAGCGTTCTGAAAAGCGATTGGGGAGAAGCTCTGCTAAGATGTTTTTGACGAGAGATCGGTTCCCTTCGCTCTTTTTTTTTAAAAACCATTGGAAAGAATCTAGCTCAGGAAGCAGGTTGATCCTTAAAGAGTCACCTTTTCTCCAGTGGAGTGATGCTTGCAGTGAGGCAGGACCACTGAGTCCCGTATGGGTAAAAAGTAGATTTTCACGAAACGATACCCCGTTGCAGCTTATCACACAATCAATGGATACTCCGGAGAGTTCTTGAAAGGACTCTTTTTCCGGGCTTCCAAAAGTAAATCCATCCAGCGCAGGGGCAGTTTCAATAATCTTTAGGCCAAATTGACGAGCAATTTCGTAGCCTAGTCCAGTTGCTCCCAGCTTAGGAAGTGAGAGTCCACCCGTAGCTACTACTAAAGATTCGCAGGTGAACGGCTCTTTTGTTTCTAAAATATTCACTTGAAAGCGTTCTTGCTGATGGATGTGCTGCTGAGAAATTCGGAGAATTTGAATGCCCAATTTCCATTCAACACCGCTTTTACTACATTCTGTTTGAAGCATTTGAACAATATCTTGCGCAGATTGGTCGCAGAAAAGTTGGCCTAATTTTTTTTCATGATAGGGAATTTCATGTTTTCTTACCATTTGGATAAAGTGTTCGGAGGGATATCGAGAGAGTGCCGATTTGCTAAAATGGGGGTTTGAGGAAACGTAATGAGAGGCACTTGCTCCCGTATTTGTAAAGTTGCATCGGCCTCCGCCAGAAATGAGGATTTTCCCTCCTATTTTTTGAGAATGATCTAAAATTAATGTTTTTCGTCCCCGTCGACCTGCGTGGATTGCGCACATCAAGCCTGCGCCGCCTGCACCTAGGATGATGACATCGTATTTCATTCTGTCACTTATTTCATATCTGAGGTGAATTTGAGAGTGAAATATGGGAAAGGCTTTAAATGTTCGATGCTTTACATTTGCCTCTCGTAGAAAATTCTCTTTGTAACCCTGTCTGTCGAGTCTGTCACTATAAGGATTTAGATTATTCTGTGCAACTTCAGCGAAAAAATGAGTGGGCTGTTCATCAACTCAAGCCTTGGATAAAGGTTCTTCAGCCTATTGTGCCAGCTCCGGAAGAAGAAAGACTGGCTTATCGATCTAAAACTTGGATGCGCGCCCATTTTAAAAATAGTGAAGTCTCTTTTGGAATGATTCGGAGTGTTCGGATTCAGGGGCATTGGGAAAAGGAGTTTATTTCTTGGCAGAGTTGTCCGCTTCATTTGAAGTCGATACAACGGATGGTACAAAACATTCGCAATGCTTTTTTAAAGGAAAATTTTGAATTTCTAGAAAAATTTTTGGTAGGAATCTGGATGGGAGTTCCTCATTTAGTGATTCTTTCGCGAGATCCTCTAATAAATGGCATATTGGAAAATATGAAGTGGAGTGAAATACTCGTAGCTCCTTTTAATCGGGTGAGCGTGCATTGCAATAAACAGGTGGGGAGAAAAATTTTTGGACACCATCCGATTGAATCGATCTATGGTCCAATGTCAGAAGGAATTTATCCGATTCGTGCTTTTAGGCAAATTGCACAAGGTCTACTGATACAGGCGAGAAAGGCTGCAATAGATGCTTTGATGATTGGTCGACCGTCTTTGGTTCTCGATCTTTTTTGTGGAACGGGAGAACTTTCTACTCTTTTACCTCCAGAAATAGGATGGATCGGAATTGAGATGCAACAAGAGGCGGCCCTTTATGCAAATACATTGCGTATTTTAGGGCCTGCTCAGCATATATCTTTTGTCGGAAGTGTTGAGCATCGATTACGCGATCAGAATGTTTTTAATAAAATAGTGGAACCATATGCACTTTATCTGAACCCACCCAGATCAGGACTCAGCAAGGAGGCACTCGTTCAGATTTTTTCTTTGATTCATAGAAAACCACCAATTCAAGCTGTTTATCTCTCTTGCAGTGCTTCTAGTTTGGCTAGAGATCTAAACGCCTTTGAAAGGGAAGGCTACTCTGCTCAAAGCTTACA
>CAIYTD010000018.1 GCA_903928955.1 Oligoflexia bacterium
GCCAACGGTAAACGACCTCAAAAAGAGTCCAAAAAGGGAAGAAGGAAATGAGTCCCTTTGCATGAAAAACACCCCAACAGCAGAGAGTAAACATCAAAGTAGTCAGGACAACCTGAAAAAGATGAAGCAATCCTGGTTTTGGCCGAAAAGGAACTCGCCTAGGAATCTTACAAAGTGGGCAAAAAAAGGACCAAATATACTTATACCGATCTCGCCAAAGGGTCTTTCCTAACCCATGCTTTTTCATCCATTGACCTCGCCTCTATAATTATAGCATAAGAAAGACACATGATCGTCAAGAAACCAAAATTACAGCCGCCTAGCTTCGCTCCATTTCCGCCTGCTTGGTTATGGCTAATGGATGAAGCTATTCCACAGTTAGTCAAATCTGAGTACAGCCCACGTGAAAGCTGGAAAGACAAACCCTTCTCAAAAGAAGATGCTCATTTCTTCTTCAAAGGGATTCATGAATTATCTGAACTCTTCACTGAAGAACGCCCTAAAGGAATGCCTGCTTATTTTCAACACCCTAAATACCGATCTGCCTACCTTCTCTATTTTTTACCGCTTCAAGCAGCGAAATTTTTGACTCTTTTTAGTCTTCATCCTGCCGCCTTTGAAGCTGCGCTCGACCATGGCAGAAAAAACGGAATCCTTCGAATAGCTGACCTAGGCTCAGGACCAGGGACAGCCTCCCTCAGTTTTTTACTCCTCCTACTTCAACAAAAACTCAAAACTGGAGAACAGCTTCCCCAAATAGAACTAGACTGGTTTGATACGAATGAATCCATCATGAAGGATGGCAAAGCCTTAGTCGACCAACTCTCCAACTGCTTCCCTAAACTCCGAGGCCGAGTGCATGTAAACATTCATGTTACCCCTTGGTGGAAATCTCCCACTTTGCTTGCTCAAAAAGAACTTTCTTTAACTTTCATGGGCCATATTTTGAATGAATCCAGCGCCCCACAGCGCGACTCGAGTTCCTTTTGGAAAATGATTTTGGAGCAAACAGGAGGCGGAGGTACTTTACTCGTCGAGCCTGCAGCAAGAAAACCTTCCCAGATTCTTTCTTTTCTTAGAAACCAATTCTTTGAATCTGAACTGATTGAAAATGACCCGACCCGCCTCTGGGGTCCTTGCCTGCATTCGGGAGAATGCCCCCTGACAGAAGGGCGAGATTGGTGCCATTTTTCGATTCCAACTCAAATCCCGGGAGAATGGTTTAAAGGATTTTCAGAGGCTTTATCCACTGAGCGTCAGTGGGTCAAGTTCTCTTATCTCTGGCTGACTTCTCTCCAGTACCGTTCCCAGCGCCAACACCCTTCCGCTCGACGTGTCATTAGCGATTCCTTGAGCCAAGGCCCCAAACCCACGGTGCTTCTTTGCGAACCTCAGACTCCAGGCCGATGGACCTCACCCACCCGAAATAGTATTTACCGGGGAGATATTGTCAACATCTAGGATCGAGTAGGAGGGGGAATTTCTTCCCCCGTCCTCTCACACCACCGTACGGACCGTTCGGTATACGGCGGTTTATGAAATACTATGACACTTTTTCCACATTTCTTTCAGGGGTACATATCCAAGGTCCTTCCAATATTGGGAATTGAGTGCCCATTTTGTATAGGACAGATTAGCTAGGTGCCAGTATCTTTTCCCTGATTTAAAAGGGTTTAATTGCTCCTCAGTCGGGTTCTTACCCAACCGTCAAGATCACCCAACAGACGCTCCGTCTCGATCAGACGGAAATAGTTGATCCATCCCCGAGTGAAGATGGTGAGCTGTTGGATTCAATCTTCAATTGGCTGACTGCGGTGCCCTCTTTTGACGTCCTCACCAGCCTGAAAGCCCCTTTCGGTCCGCTTGCGCGGCGGTGATTCCCTTAAGCAGCTTTCTCTCCTCTTAGCGAGTCACGCCCGACTCGGAGAATATTCAAAGCGGCATTAATATCACGATCGTGATGCACATGACATTCGCTGCAAATCCATTCTCTTACACCAAGACCACTTAGTCCGCTCGGCCCTGTTTTTTTTTGACAGTGTGAGCAAGTGATCGTGAAGGAATTCTCATTCACTTCATAATAATGTCCTGAGCGCCTAATGGCTTTATATTTCAGAAAATCTCGGATGACTCCGATTGAAGCGTCTGTTGAACTTTTTCCATTTCCTGATTGGACA
>CAIYTD010000019.1 GCA_903928955.1 Oligoflexia bacterium
GACACGCGGTTATTTTTGACGTCGAACTTTCTCCCAACCAGTTGAGAAATTTAGAGAAAGATTTAAATTTTCCCATTCTCGATCGTCCCGGAGTGATTATTGAAATTTTTTCCCGCCATGCTCGAACTAAAGAATCTAAAACTCAGGTTGCATTAGCGCGGCTGCAATATCTTCTCCCTCGACTAACTCATTTTTGGACTCATTTTGAACGGCAAAGGGGTGGGGCACCAGGAAGTCGTGGGATGGGCGAAAAGCAAATTGAAGTGGATCGTAGGTTGGTGAAGAATCGCATTACAGTGCTGCGAGAGCGACTTTCTGCGATTGAACGAGAACGAAAAGTTCAAAGAGCAGGTCGTCAAGAAGTTTTGAAGGTCGCTCTGGTCGGATACACGAATGCTGGTAAGTCTACTCTTTTAAATGCACTGACTCAAAGTTCCGTCCGTGCAGAGGATAAGTTATTTGCAACTTTGGATGCCAGTGTTCGAACATTGGATCCGAATAGTCACCCGCCTATTGTTGCCATTGATACAGTTGGATTTATTAGTCAACTTCCTCCTGCATTGGTTGCTTCTTTTCGATCGACTTTAGAAGAATTAAAAGAGGCTGATCTGCTCGTTCATGTTGTAGACGCAAGTCATCCACAAGCTCGAGAGCAACTTCAAGTGACAGAAAGCGTATTAGCGGAATTAAAAGTGGATCAGACCCCACGCATGACTATTCTCAATAAAGCAGATCAAATTCAAGACACTGCTCAAAGAAATCGATTACGTTTGGTATCACCCGGATCTTTGGTGATTTCTGCATTGTCTTCAGAAGATGTTCGTAAGCTCAGGAATCAAATTTTAGATTATTTTCGTCAGAAATTAGAGCTTTGGGAAATCCTTATTCCTTATGGAGAGAGCAAGTTAGAATCTCAGCTTTATCAATATGGAAGTATTGAGCTCAGCCGTCATTTAGAAAAAGGCACCTTTTATCGATTGAGAATGGAAGAGGAGTGGGCGAAGAAGCTCCATCTAGAAAAATTTCGATTATGATTTTTATCCGTTTTTATTTAAGCTTGAGCGCGATCTTTTTTCCATTTCTCCTTTTTGCTGATACTTTAACCCCCAATATTGAACTGAAAACATCTTATATTCTGAAGAACCAGCCTCTGACGACAGAACAAGTCTCGGAAGCAGATCCTGCGCAGGTTAATCCTCATCTGCAAAAATGGATAGTGACTCGAAAATTAGAGTTTTTGGGTTTGACCACTTTTGTAATCGATTCCGCTCAATTTGGAGTGAGAATAGCTGCGTTAAATGGCGTGACAGAAGGCCTGATTCGTCCTACTGGGCCATGGTATCGTCCCTGGAGTGAGTTTCCCTGTGAGAAGTTGCCTCAGTTCGAGTTTTCTACTTCGATAGGTGTCCAATATGCCGCAGTAGAAGCTTCACGATTGTGGTCTGATCTTTTAGAGCAGGAGAAATGGAGTTTAGCACTTTTACTGAGTAGGGTTCGAGCTTCATCCGAAAAAGGAGCGCGATCTGAGGGGCTCCGTATTTATCAGGAGTGGTTCGACCGTTTAGATTTTCAATGGAGGAGGCGAGTCAGGGAAGCAGCTCGAATGGAAGAGTGGAAGTTTTATTTGCAAGAATCTAGTGCATTGGGGATTTGCAAACAGAAGCACCTCAGCCTCCCTTCTGTTTCTGCGAAGTTTCAGATGGAGTCCGTTTCTACTGGGCCTGCTCCTCAAATATCTCAACTTTTAGCGAGAGCTCCCGTTAAGCTTTGGAATGGACTTTTTTCTGTTCGGTTAAATTTGAAAATTGGTGATCGTATTTTGAATGGACGATTTTTGATCGATTCTGGTGCAAGAAAAAGCATTATTTCTCCTACCTGGTTAGAAAATCAGGGGATCTATTCCGCCTTTATTCAGAGATCAAAGGTTTTATCTCAACATGTCACCTGGAGTGGTCAATGGCCTTTAGAAGGGCGGCTGGCTCCTCAAGCTCACGTCGATGCAGTTGAAATCAGTGGGTTTAAATTACCTTTGTATGAATTTCTCATTTCAGAAACAGATTTTTTTAATTCTCCTAATTTTATTGGTTCCTGCTGTGATGGGGTTTTAGGGGTCGATTTTTTGAAACTTTTTCCCATTGAATTTCATTCCCAGGCTCCTGCTGAGATTCGCATTTGGCCCCAGAAAAATTTTCATTGGTCTGAAGTGACACCCTGGGTTGAGGTGAGTATTTCAGAAAATGAAACTTTAGTGAGTTCTTGTCTTTTAACTTCAGATACAGGATTGAAAAAGAAAGTTTTACGAGGCGTTCAATGGGCCACTGGATTAGATGGAAGTTTATGGATTCATGCTCCTTGGCAGGCCGAGCTTAAAAGTAACGCATCAAAAAAAGGGAGTCTTTTTTGTGACTCTATAGGCATTGCACAAAATTTTTTAATTCAGTTTCCTGAAATTTTAGGTGAGAGTCCACTCTCTACTCGAATGCCTGCGATAAGTATAGGAATGCAGCTTCTTTCACGAGGGAATTTTACTTTTGATCTACCTCATGGAAGGCTTTGGTTTTCTAAGGAGGCATTAGGACAGGGAGAGCACAAAAATCACTCGGGTCTTCAAGTAGAGTATATTTTACAAGCGGGCGAAAGAGTATTGCGCGTCAAAGAAATTCAAAGAGGATCACCTGCGTACTCGCTTGTTCAAAAGGGACTTAAAGTAGGTTCAATCCTGACACAAATCGATCAACAGGCAGCAGAAGACCTTGATCTTTGGGAGGTCAATCGGAGATTAGCAGGTGATGCTGGAAGTATAGTGAGCTTGCAGTGGAGAACAAAAGTGGGACTTAAAATGGCACCACTTGTTATTGAATAGGCAATATAGAATAGCGGTATTTTTTAAGCGATGCGAGAGCGGAGATCGTTAGGATGCTAAAAATAATTGTTAGCGAAATGCCGGGTGATATTTTAAGAATATGCGTGAGTGTCATTTTAAAGCCTACAAAAACTAAAATGCTAGCAAGGGCAAATTTTAAATAAAAAATTTTCTCAATGAACGCTGATAATACGAAATAGAGCGATCTAAGTCCTAATACAGCAAATACGTTAGAAGTATAAACAATAAACGAGTCGTGGGTGACCGCAATCACTGCTGGAATCGAGTCCATTGCAAAAATAAGATCTGTAGTTTCAAGAAAAATTAAAGCGATAAAGAGTGAAGTAGCTTTCCAGTGGCCATTTTTTTGAATGAAGAAATGGCCATTTTTGAATCCTAAATGAATAGGAACAAAGTAACTGAAAATTTTCAAAAAAATATTTTTTTTAGCGTTAATGATTTTTTTCTTTTGAAAGAGCATTCTTATTCCAGTAAAAATAAGAAAACCTCCCAAAAGATAAGGCATCCAGTTGAACTTATCGATCAAAGTAATTCCAATATGTATAAATATTCCCCGCATAATTAGTGCTCCTAAGATGCCCCAGAAAAGTATTTGATGCTGGTAGGCGGGAGGAACTTTAAAATGTGAGAAAATCATTAAAAAAACAAAGATATTGTCAATGCTCAATGATTTTTCAATGAGATAGCAAGTCGTGAAAGAGAGTGCTGCGTCATGACCTTGCCAGAAGTAAAGGAGGCTGTTAAAAAGAAGTGATAGTGTGATCCAAATACCACTCCAAATGAGGCCTTCCTTCCACTGAATCATTTGTTTTTTTCGATGAAATAGACCTAAGTCTAAAGCAAGCATCATAAGAATAGAAAGTATAAAGGAAACCCAGATCCAGAGAGGTGTATTCACGTTGCCTCCTAATGAATAAAGACTCTTTCAATTCCCCAAGTTTCCCCTGCTTTTCGAGCAATAGCAATCAACTCGTTTTGAGAATAGATGGCTATGCAATTTGAGTGGGCATTGCTTTTTTCTAGAATAGGTAAAAGATAGGCTTGTTTCCCTTGAAAGAGTGCTAATTTCTCTTCAGGGGTTGCTTCAGCGCGAGGATAGTTTTGCAATAAAGAATGAAATGGAATCCAACAGGGGAGTTCGTTCCATTTTTTATCGGCCTGTAGGGCTTCAGAGAGTTGATCCATCGTCCAAGCATCTTGGATTTTAAAAATTCCAGAGGCGGTTCGATGGAGGGAGTCTAGAAGTGCGACTGATCCTATTGTTTTGGCAAAATCCTGCGTTAGAGTGCGAATATAAGTCCCTGAGCTACATTGTATTTTAAAAGAAGCTCGAGGAGCAGAGTATTCGGATATTTCAAATCGCATCAGTTGACAAAGTTGAGCTTTACGATCCACCTCGATTCCGGATCGAGCTAGCTGATAGAGCGGTTTTCCATTCTGTTTTTTTGCAGAATGCATCGGGGGAGTTTGAAAATAGGGTTGAAGAGTGAGGCTATGAGCAAGAATTTGAAGTTGGTTCAATGATTGAGGAAGAATGTTTGAGACCTCAGAAATGGGAGCAGTCGGATCACCTGGAATGGTGGTTTCTCCAAATCGCATCACGCCTTCATAGGACTTGGCAGAACCTAAAAAATAGCGAGCAAGCTTGACGCCTCGACCGAACAGAACTACCAAAAGCCCTGTTGCAAAAGGGTCAAGTGTTCCCCCATGTCCCATTTTTGGAACATCTTGTTTTTTGATCTGATAGTTTTTCATCCATTCGCGTTGGAGGTGCTCAATCACCCCAAAAGAGCTTACTCCGGGGTGCTTATGAACGAGTAACGCACCATTCATGGATGATCAGAAATTTTCTTGAGGAGCTCTTGAACACGAATCGCATTTTCAAATCCTCGATCTTCACGAAAAACGAGGCTAGGGATGTGTCTGACTGTAAGAATACGACCTAAATGCCGTCTTAAAAATCCAGAGGCAGAAGTTAAACCTTCGATGCAACCTTTCATTCTGAGTTTTCCCTCATTTTCAGAGAGAATGGGGGTGCCATCATGGCCTCCTTGGGTCCCACCTAAAATTGCGACAAAGATAGTCGCTTGACTTCCATCGTGTGTCACTTCCACTGCAGTGAAGGTGATGGGAGGAATTCGAGGATCTTTGACTTCTTTAGGAACTACTTGGGCCAGCTCCTCCTGGATGACAGCTTGTAGCCGCATTCTTCTAGTTTCCTGCATGATTCCACTTTCTTAGAGATCTGGAGTAATCAGTTCGATTTGGAATGCTTCAATAATGTCTCCCATTTTGAGATCATTATAGTTTTCAATTCCGATTCCACACTCAAATCCTGTTGCAACTTCCTTTGCATCATCTTTAAAGCGTCGAAGGGATGACATTTTACCTTCAAAGATGATTCGACTTTCTCGAAGAAGTCGAACATTCGCTCCTCTGAGGATCTTTCCATCGATGACAGAAGCTCCTGCAATGGTTCCAAATTTTGGAACAGAGAATGTTTGACGGACTTCTGCACGACCTAAGAATTTTTCGACTTTCTTTTTATCTAGAAGTCCTGTCATGGATTTTTTGATATCATCCAGTAATTCATAGATAATACTATAGCATTTAATTTCTATATGCTCTGCTTCAGCAAGCTGTCGGGCTTTTGTTTCGGGTCTTACATTAAAGCCAATAATAATACCGTTAGAAGCGCTTGCGAGTAAAACATCGCTTTCAGTAATGCCGCCAGGTGCAGCTAAGATCACTTTTACTTTTACTTTATCGGTCGAAAGTTTCACTAAGCTGTCTCGAATGGCTTCTACAGATCCATATGCATCGGCTTTGAGAATGGTATTGAGTTCCTTGACGTCCCCTGTCTGAATTTTCGAGAAAAGTTCCTCTAGGCTCACTTTACCTTGAGCACCTGGAGTTTTTGCTCGAGTTTTATCGATTCGATCTTCAGCAATATTTCTGGCATCTGATTCTTTTTCAGTGGAGTTAAAGATTTCACCGGCATGGGGAACGCCTTCAAAACCTAAAATTTCAACGGCAATTCCAGGACCTCCTGATTTCACAGGTTTACCTTTGTCGTCGGTAAGAGCTCTGACTTTGCCAGAGAATGGTCCAGCGACAATAGGATCTCCTACTCGGATTGTCCCTCTTCGAATGAGAACGCTGACAACAGGGCCTCTGCCTTTTTCCAGGCGTGCTTCTAAAACTGTTCCATTTGCTCGACCGTCTGGATTCGCTTTTAAGTCTAGGATTTCTGCCTGTAATAGAACGGCGTCTAAAAGTTTATCCAGATTAGTCTTTTTGAGCGCAGAAACAGGAACGAAGATCGTTTCTCCGCCCCAATCTTCTGCTAACAGATTGAGTTCAGCGAGAGATTGCTTAATTTTTTCTGGATTCGCACCTGGCTTATCAATTTTGTTCACAGCAACGATAATAGGGACTTTTGCTGCTTGTGCATGGCTGAGAGCTTCTCTTGTTTGGGGCATGACACCGTCATCAGCAGAGACTACCAGAATAACAATATCAGTTACATTCGCACCTCGAGCTCGCATTACGGTAAAGGCTTCATGGCCTGGAGTATCAATGAAAGTAATCCATTTCCCATTTTTTTCTACTGTGTAGGCACCGATGTGTTGAGTGATTCCTCCTGCTTCTCCTCCGGCGACATTGGTCTCACGGATGGAGTCAAGGAGAGTGGTTTTCCCATGATCGACGTGGCCCATAATGGTAACGATAGGAGGACGAGGCTTCAGCTGTTCCGGTGCATCTGCTGCGTGACCAATCCAATCCTCTTCATGAAAGGCGACGTTTTTCACTTCATGCTGATATTCGGCTGCAATCAAAGTAGCAGTATCAAAATCTAAAGTATAATTGACGGACGCCATTTGGCCCATTCCCATGAGTTTACGGATCACATCATTTACTTTTACGCTGAGCTGAGTCGCGAGGTCATGAACAGTAATTGTGTCTTGAATCAGTACAACCCTCTTTTGAGCTTTAGCTTGAGTTCTTTGGGTTTGTTTGATTTCTTTGCCTACTGGAATTTTCTTCTTTTTTGGGAGAAAAACGAGCTCTTTTTTTCTATAGTCTGCAAATCTGACATCTTCAGGGCGGAGTTCTTGTTCTCTTCCTCCTCCTCCCCGTTTTTTAGCCGCTTCTTCTTCGACCATTTGATCGAGATTTTCCTTCGTCATCTTAATAATGCGAAATCCGTCTTTATCTTGAGTCGCAGTTCCTTTAACGGAAGGTTTTACAGCTGTTGCTGTAATTGGTAGAGGGGCTGGTTTAATAATAGGCCTTGGAGGAGGTGCAGTAGCTTCGACAATTTTCAAAATACTACGTCGAGGAGCCACAGGCCGAGGAGTCAAAACAATAGGAGGTCGTGGTGGTTTAGCAGGTGCAGGTGTTGTTCCTGTTGAATGAGAGGAAGAAGTGGGGGCTAATAGAGTGGCTGGAGCTTGTTCCATAGTGGTTTCCGAAGGTGTTTCTTCGAGGGGTGTTGAGAGTTGAGAGGCCGATTCCATTTCGATTTTTTCTGAACTTGTGGTGATGGATTCTTCTAGTTGTTCTAATTCTAAGTGACTTCCTGAGTCAATCAGAGCCCCTTCTTGGGTAAAAGCCTCTCCATAAGGAAGTTCTTTTTGTGTGTCAGCGGATTCCATTGGTGCAGAGTTTCCAGTTGTATGGAGGAGCGCTTCAGCACCTCCGTCTAACTTGAGTCGGCGCCGGATAATAGGCGAGGCTGCCTTTTTTTCGCTCCCTATGTGATCATGTGCTGCATGAGAGAGTGTCTGAGTTGTTTCTCCGACTTTCTTTCTAGCCTTAGAAGGAATTTTTTTGATTCCTTTATTAGCATCTAACCCCTTTTTCAGAGAGGTCCTTGCGATTTGAGCTTCTTCATTTCGTAAATCACTCATGTGGTTTTTGACTTTGATGTTTAAGCTTTTTAGCTTATCTAGTAAAGAGATGGAATCAATTCCAAGCTCTTTGGCTAGTTCATAAACTTTAACCATTTCATGCTCAGACATTCTCTTGTCTCCCTCGACCGGTCCAAAATTCGGCATCCTACTATTCCGACTTTCCTTGGGTATCATTTTCATTTTCGCTAGCAGTTCCAGCTTGGCGCATCATCTCACGTAGACGCTCCTCAGCAAGTGCTTTGGCATCTTTTACAGCAATGGGCTGAGCAGTAAAGCTTCCTTTTCCATCATCGTGAGATATTCCTACAGAAAGCATATCTCCTGATTTCTCAATAACTCCTGCTGCACGTTCCTTTAAGCTGGTTGCACCTTCAATGGAGTCATATCCTGGAATTTTTTGAATATTTTCAAGAGACGCTTCAGATACTTGTCTGACATTTAAAAAACCTGCTTGGTAAATGCCTTGAGCCATTGTTTCGTTCACGCCTTCAATGTGTTGAAGATTGAATATAGCTTCAGCAGTGCGTTTTTGGAGTTTAGTTTTAGAAATAATATCTAATCTCCAACCAGTCAGTTGTGCAGCGAGACGTACATTTTGACCTTTTCGTCCAATTGCGAGTGATAACTGGTCATCTTCTACCATAATTTCCATTGTACGGTTGCGTTCATCCATTCGTACGGATGAAATTTCGGCGGGTGCAAGTGCAGACCGAACGAAGATGACTGGATTATCTGACCAGGGGATAATATCTATTTTTTCCCCTTTGAGTTCTTGTATCACATTTTGCACTCGGATGCCTTTCATTCCAACACAGGCGCCGACTGGATCTACATCTCGATCTTTAGATGCAACTGAAATTTTTGAGCGAGCGCCAGGTTCACGAGCGCAAAGCTTGATTTCAACAATTGCTTCACGGATTTCAGGGACTTCCATCTCAAAAAGCTTCATTAAATATTTAGGAGAAGTTCGAGTTAGGTAAAGCTGAGGGCCACGTGCGGTTAAAGCGACATCAGAAAGATAGGCTTGAACACGATCTCCTGGCTTAAATTGTTCGCCGGGAATGATTTCTGATCGAGGCAAAAGAGCATCTGTTTTGCCGAGATCGATCACTAGATTTCCTCGTTCGATTCTTCGTGCAATGCCTGTAATGATTTCTCCCTTTCTGTGCACGTATTCATTGAAAATAATCTCTCGCTCGGCGTCACGAACTTTCTGGAAAATGACTTGTTTTGCAGTTTGAGCGTCAATCCGGCCAAAGCCAGCACCTTCGACTTTTATTCCTAGTTCATCTCCAATGACTGCTTCAGGATCTAGTTTTCGAGCTTCGGTGAGTTCAATTTCTTCTGCTTCATCCAGCATTTCGGGTTCACTTTGAACCACTTTTTTGAATTGGAAAAGATCAATCTCTCCCGTTTCTCCATTGTAGTGCGCTTCTAGAATAGCTGTGGGTCCAAATTTTTTCTGCGCTGCCATGAGAACTGCTTGTTCTAGAGCGCTGATAATAATCTCTTTTTTAATTCCGCGGTCTTTTCCGACCGCTTCAATTACCCTGCTTAATTCAGACGGGTTCATAATTGCTACTCTCTTTCGTCACTTTCCTCGAAGTCGAATTTCGGTTCGAGGTTTGCTTTGGATATGAGGGGAAGGGGAATAGTCAACTGGATCCCTTCCACGCTGTTTTTCGTGTACTCTGCCGTTTTTATGGAAAGAACTACTTTACCCTCTTGGAAACCTTGCAAAGTTCCCAAGAAGTTTTTTTGTTTTGGATTCTTCGCTTGGTAAATCGGATGACTGAGTTCTTCACTTGTGAGAGGACGATAGACATGAATCCGTACGTCTCGTCCAGTAAATCTTTCAAAATCATTTGCAAATCTTAAAGGTCGATCGACTCCAGGAGAGGATATTTCGAGATCATAATCTCCTGGCAGTGCAGCTTGTATTTCAGGAAGCTGATCCAAAAGGTCACTTAATTTTTTGGATACCTTAACGCAATCTTCGATGCCAATGGTTTTGTCTGAGAGAGATTCGAGATGGTCTATATAAATTCTTAATATTTTTTGACGATGGGATTGTACTTCCAAATGGATAATCTGGTATCCTAAAGACACGACCCATGGTGAGATCGACTGAATCAGCTGATCTTGGGGGTGGGTAGTGGTACTTGTTTGAGTAGCCGTACGACTCATCGATAAACCTTTGAAATTCCTCACACAATTTGAAGTCAGAAGATTGACTTCTAGCTTTTGGCCAAAAAAAAAGTGGGCTCTTTGCTGCCTACTTTTTTTGTGACCTTAATAGAGTGTGTTCTTATTTAGCATAAATACTTTTTGAAGCCAATATACTTTTCTAGGGGTCAGGTATAATAGGAGTTCAATCAAAAAAGTTGTTTCAAGAGGCGAGAGGTTTTCTGAGATGCAAGCAATGAGATGGAATAGCCTAAGTGGGTGGATAGGGATTGGGACAGCAGTCATCATAGGTTTCTTTTCTAATTGGGGGCAGGCTGCTCCAGTTGGGAAGTCTATTGAATCTGATCGACTTTCAGTGATTTGGAATGGTTCTGGATCCGTTCAAGAATTAAAAAGTTGGGGATTTTCTGAACTTCAAAAATGGAGACACCGAACGAGTAGAGAAAGAGATCCAGTAACAGGCCGCATGGTAAAATGGGAGGGAATTCTTTTATCTCAATTGATTGATCAGGGTCTAGTGAATATGCCGGTTGAAAAGCGCGCTCAAGTGGACTTGCTAGTGTTGAAAAGCAGCTCTGGATCATCTACGTTTTTGCCGAGATCTTTTGTGAGTAAGTATCCGATTATGCTTGCTTTTCATTGGGGCAGGTATGCTCAAGAAGTAGGTGAGATTGGTCAATGGGGGTTTATTTCCTCCCTAGTTCCATGGAGTTCTAATCCTAAAATTCTAAATGAAGATTTACCACTTGAAAAATTCTTTGTTCCACAAGTGGTGACAGTCGAATTAACTAATTATCGTGATCATTATAATTTTTTATTTTTGAAGAGAAGGACTGATCCCTCAGCCATGCGTGGAGAGAAGCTGGTTGTTCAAAACTGTGTGAGTTGTCATTCGATGGGTCGAAGTCCAGCCCATGTCGATATTGCTCAAGAAGGGAAAGTAAAGAAATTTGCATTGGAAGGTCATCCAGCTATGCATATTCATCTGAAGCTGACTGAAAGGGATCGAAAGTCCATTGTACAGTATCTGGATGCGCACCGTTTAGAAAATCCCCTTCCTGTCTCAAATAATTGAAATAGCTTGTTCAAGAACTGTGTTCATATTAAACCGAACAGATGACCAATGCCCTTTCGAGTGATCGTGTACGTGTTCGATTTGCGCCTTCGCCTACCGGATTTCTTCATATTGGGGGAGTCCGAGCTGCCCTTTTTAATTGGCTTTATGCAAGGCAACATCAAGGTGATTTTTTGCTTCGAATAGAAGATACCGATCAAGAACGCTCTGAAGAAAAATTTACTCAAGATTTTATGGCCTCATTGAGATGGTTAGGTTTGATGTGGGATGAAGAACCGATTTTTCAGGGCAAAAGGTTGGAAGTCTATCGCGAAAAGGCAGAAGAACTGATTGAGCGTGGTTTTGCCTATCGCTGTTTTTGTAGCGAGGCTGAAGTAGGGGTAATGCGAGAACAGGCTATGAAAGAAGGAAAAAAGCCTCAATATAATCGTCGTTGTAGAGATCGCAAGGAGGCTTCAGTGGGCTTACCTTTTGTGATTCGAGCGAAGATTCCATTGGAGGGTCATGTTGATTTTACAGATATGATTCGAGGTCCTATTCGCTTTGAAAATGCTGATTTGGATGATTTTGTTTTAATTCGATCCAATGGTGCTCCTACTTATAATTTATCAGTGGTTGTAGATGATGTGGAAACCCGAATGACGCATATTTTGAGAGGAGATGATCATATTAATAATACTCCTAAGCAGATGCATCTTTATCAATTTTTTAATTATCCCGTTCCACAGTTTGCTCATCTTCCTATGATCCTAGGTCCAGATAAAAAGAAGTTATCTAAGCGCGATGGAGCTGTGTCAGCCAATGTTTATCGTGCTGAGGGATATCTTCCTGAAGCTCTTTTAAATTTTTTAGCTCGACTAGGATGGAGTCATGGGGATCAAGAAATTTTTTCAATGTCTGAAATGATTCAATATTTTTCTTTTAATCATGTTCAAAAAAGTTCCGCTGTATTTAATGCTGAAAAACTTTTGTGGTTGAATGGCGCTCATATTCGCTCTGCAAAGTCCGAGCGCTTAAGAGAAATAGTATTAGAAGATTTTTCTCATTATTTTTCTAGTCCGGCTCTCTCCCGTGTTCAAACTCCCTTAGGATTACATTTAGTAACCTTAATACAGCCTAAAGTGAAATTAGTCGCTGAACTAGCTCAGCAACTCGTACCTCTTTGTACACCTGGAACCGTCGAAGTAGATGCGACTGATCTCAAGTGGTACAAAGATCCTCAACTGAAGGCAACGCTTCAAGCAGCAATTCAGAATGTTTTGGGGTCTTTGAGTAAGAAAATGGAGGGTGCTCCTCACGTTCGAACAGGGGGGGATTTGGTATGGGGAACATCCCCTTCTTTAGGAGATCAGGGAATGTCCTCAGTGGATATGGATGGATTTTTTCGTCAAATTTCCGAACAACATGGAGTGAAGCTAGGCGATTTAATGCAGCCAGTCCGACTCCTGCTGACAGGTAGAATGGTCAGCGCAGGATTGTTTGAACTTTTATCTCTTTTGCCTTGGGATCTCGTTCAGGCGCGTTTAGCTAAAATACAAACACTTTAGTGAAAGCGCTCCAGGTATTCTTGGCGATAATATAAGGCGTTGACAGTGGTACCCTCAGAATGTATTTTTCTGCGACTCGGTCTTTGAGGGTAATTTTAATCTTGGGGAATCGTCCAACGGTAGGACTCCAGACTCTGACTCTGGCTATCTAGGTTCGAATCCTAGTTCCCCAGCCATATTAGAAATGCTGTGAAAACAGCGAGTTAAAGTAAAATAAAAGGCTCTCTTCGGAGGGCCTTTTTCTTTTGGAGTCAGCATAGAGTCAGCAGTCATAAGGATTATTGCAAGTTTCCGCAGCTTAAAAAATCTTGAGTTTGGAATGCTTGGCAGACTGCAGTGTTTCTACGAGGAGACATCTGGGGTATGGTCTCCCTCATGGAGTATCGATACCCACATCCTTCATGAATTGAAATTAGCTTGGCACAATTTCGCAAAAATATTGCCCTTATTCGCAATCATATCGGTCAGAGACTTTTGTGTTTTCCTGTGAAAGCGAATGCATATGGGCATGGTTTGTGTGGTATGGGAAAAGCCGCTCAAGACGCGGGTGTAGACTATCTGGGAGTTGCTCACTTGAAAGAGGGGATTCAGTTACGAGAATCTGGAATCACTCTTCCTATTTTAATTTTTGGTGCGATTCACGAGGATCAGATCTTGGATTTGGTTAACTTCAATTTAGAGTTTTCAATCAGTTCTAGATTTAAAGCTAATCTGGCTGCCGAAAAATGCAAGATCCTTGGTCGAAAGTGCCGGGTTCATCTTGAGGTAGATACAGGAATGCAACGAACTGGGGTGCGACCGGCCACTGCAAGAGAGCTACTTCCCCATCTAAAAACTCTAGGTTCTCTTGAGGTCGTCGGTGTCTATTCTCATCTAGCGACAGCGGATCCAGCGAATGATCCCTTCGCCCTGAAACAGATCAGAGTTTTTCAACAATTATTGAGTGAACCCGCCTTCCAACAAGCGAATTTGATACGCCACATCGCAAATTCAGGAGGAACCACCTTTTTTCCTGAGGCCTATTTGGATATGGTGAGGCCTTCCTTTTTGACATTGGGATATTTGCCTCAAGATTGTCCCGCCAGTTTGAGGGATCTAGCCCCTTGTTTTTCTCTCAAAGCAAAAGTTTCATATTTCAAAGTAGTCCCCAAAGGAGCAGGCATCAGCTACGGACATTCCTACATCACGCCCAAGCAAACTCGAATCGTTACAGTACCTGTTGGCTACGGTGATGGATACCGTCGCGCTCTTTCTAATCGTGGTTCTGTCCTCATTCGAGGAAAGCGATTTTTGATGCGAGGGACCATTTGCATGGATCAGTTTATGGTTGATGTGGGAGACGAAGAAGTTTTTGTGGGAGATGAAGTGGTACTTATTGGCAAGCAAGGACGCGAAGAGATCACTGTGGATGAAGTAGCTAAACAATGCGATACTATTCCTTATGAAGTACTTTGTCTTCTGAATGAAAGAATTCCACGAGTATATCTTGAACAAGGTTAGCTGCTGCAGGCAAGGGGTTTTCATGAATGCGAAAATTATTTCAGTTTTGATTTTTGGCGGGGCTTCCGATGAGCGCTTAGTATCTGTCGCGTCAGCTCAAAATCTTGCTACCTATTACCCATTTTCTGAGTTTTGGTTTATTCATTTAAATGGTGAAATCTCAGAGGTGGATCAGAAAGAGATTTTGATCCACGAGAGGCCTTTTGAGATTCCTTTTCATCCGGTGCGCGCACCATTTGTTCAATCTCTGAGAGAAGCACTTCCACGTCTCCAAAATAAGACCGTATTTCTGGGATTGCATGGCACCGAGGGAGAGGATGGGGCTATTCAGAGTCTATTTGAGCAGAATCGAATTAAGTTTACAGGCTCAGGTTCTCTTTCAAGTCAACTTTGTTTTGACAAAATAAAGGCTAAAGAAGCGGTAAAGAAGTTTGGGATTCTTACATCGCCCCATCAGTTTATCGTCGACATTCATGCAAAAACAGTAATGGATGATGTGCAGAAGTTTTTTCTTGAAAACGGAAAGTTAGTGTTAAAGCCAATTGCCAATGGCTCATCTGTTGGGCTTCAAATTGTTTCTCACGTAAATTCAATTCAAGACACTAGCCATCAACTCAATCAGTTTTCAGGTCCTTACATGATGGAAAAATTCGTGGAAGGTAGGGAATTAACAGTCGGGGTGGTTGAAAGGGATGGAAAGTTATGTGCCCTGCCTCCTTCTGAGGTTGTCCTTCAAAAAGGGTATTCCTTTGATTATGAGGGAAAATACCTTGGTAAAGGCACAAAAGAGATCACTCCAGCACAACTTCAAAAAGAGGAAGAAAAAGTTCTCAAAGAAATTGCCGTGAAAGCCCATCAAGGATTGGTCTGTTTTGGCTATAGTCGTACTGATTTCATCCTTGCGAGC
>CAIYTD010000020.1 GCA_903928955.1 Oligoflexia bacterium
CGTATGAACTGGCATTTAAGCTTGGGCATAGCACCAGAAAAATACCGTTTTCATGACCACGTTAAATTAGCACACTATGCCGATGCGGCATTAGACATAGAATATGAATTCCCTTTTGGTTTTAAAGAAGTGGAAGGCATACATTCTCGTACCGATTTTGATTTAACCCGTCATCAAGAATTCAGCAAGAAGAAGATGCAGTATTTTGATACGGAGATCAATCAACACTATGTGCCCTATGTGATTGAAACATCTATTGGTTTAGATAGAATGTTCTTATTGTTATTAGCTAACTCCTACGAAGAGGAAACAATTAATAAAGAAGATGGCACCACAGATTCAAGAGTAGTCTTGCATTTACCAGCCAAATTAGCGCCTAATAAATTGGCCATCCTTCCTTTGACTAAAAAAGATGGTTTGCCAGAACTAGCGAAAGAATTAATGGATGATTGTAAAAGGTCTTTCCATTGTTTTTATGAAGAGAAAGATGCGATTGGAAAAAGATACCGTCGTCAAGATGCCATTGGAACCCCATTCTGCGTCACCATCGATCATCAAACCAAAGAGGACAGTACCGTGACGATTCGCTACCGAGATAGCATGTTACAAGAACGTATTGCCTTGGCTAAAGTAAAAGAATTGGTACTAGCGCATATTAGTTAGAGATAGCTTGAATTAATTTCTGTGCTTAGCAGAGTCATTCAGAAATACAATTTTTTAGCGAGCGTTTTTAGCGAGTCTAAAAATTAGTATTTTGAAAGACGAAGCATCAATAAATAAATTTTCAAAAGAAATTTAAAAAGCCCCGAGTGAATGCTCGGGGCTTTTTTGGGGAAAGCTATAAAAAAATCATAAGTAATAAGGTCAACTACCCAAAGGATTCAAAGTGCACTTGCTTTTTGTCTAGTCCAAGCTCGGTCATATTTTTACGTGCATCATCAATCATGGCTTTCCAACCGCATAACCAAACATGGGCGGTTTCTTTATTTTCTTTCAATAATTCTTGATACACAGGGTGTACATATCCTTTGTGGGAGCCAGCAGGCACTTCGTTTTCTCTAGAATAGCAAGGGTGAAAATGGAAACCTGGTTCTTTTGCTTCTAATTCTTTTAATTCATCAATATATAAACCATCTTCAAATTTACGACAGCCAAAAATGAGGTGAATATTATTGTGTGCAATTTTATGTTCGTGTATATATCTTATCATTGACCTGAATGGTGCAATACCAGTTCCTGTACAAATAAAGTATACATCGTTTTCAAAGTTTTTAGGAAGTACAAATACACCCTGTGGCCCTCTTAAAGTAATTTTCGTACCCACTTTAGCCTCATTGAATAAATAGGTAGTACCTAATCCGCCTTCCAACAAAACAATTACTAGTTCAAAAGTATTGGTGCCATTAGGTTCTGAGGCAATGGAATAGCTTCTCCATCTTTTATTTTTTTGCTCATGAATAGGCAGGTCCAATGTTACAAACTGTCCAGGTATAAAATCAAATTTTTCTAAACTTGGTATTTCAAAGTAAAATCTTTTTGTATTGGGAGTTTCGTTCTCTATTTTAGTAAGAACTGCTTCCATCCATTCTAGTGCCATA
>CAIYTD010000021.1 GCA_903928955.1 Oligoflexia bacterium
AGGATTATTGAGGCAAAGCTCAGAAATAATCTTGATTTGCTCTTCAAAAAAATACTCTCTGCGAAGCTCTGGATCTATGATGATTTTGGGGTAATCACTTACACTAAAGAAGTAGCAGAGGAGGTTTTTGACTTACTCGACCGTTGGAAGCATTCTTCAGCACTCATTTATCTTTGAAGGTGACAGTTATCGTTTAAAAGGAAAAAATTACATAACTAAAGTCGATAAAACATTAGTGCAGTAGTACAAACACAAAGCAACCGGGGGTCTCATTATGTGAGACGAAGAGGGGGCTGATAGGAGATATTTTATAACAAGTTTTAGATGCTTACGATCATCTAGAAGAGTCTGATTAAGGGAAAAGATTTGGATCTTTTTGGAGCTTTCTCGTTTCTGATGAAAATCAGAATCAACTTACAAAACTAAGTGATAAAATTTTATAAACTCCCGAAATTCGAGAGTTTTTCTGGCAAAATTCGGAACGACAATTGGATGTTGGTTTACGGAAGTTGAAAGTTCAGCTGCTTCAGGTAGGCCAAGAATTTAGATGATTTTCAATTTTTATTGAATTGAAGATCCCTAGTGAATAAATGTTAATAACGTCCTGTACATCTCAAAGTAAAATGAAAAGTATTCATCGCAGCTTCTGCACTCAAAAATTCTTTAAATATATACGCAGCGACAGTATCCATTATAAAGCCTTCTTTGGCTGATAGTGCACTCGTAGTGTTCTGAAATTCGGTGGCTATCTTTACTAGCTCATTAATGAAAACATCTTCTGTGGCACCCGGGGCGGTTCCATTATGTTCAATAGCGTTCAAGATAGTGAGAAAATTTCCTCTCCCATCAATGGTGCCATCCATACGATCTAAGAAGTTATTTAAATATATTCCTCCTCCAACCATACCTGTCGCAGTTGGACGAGTAGGGAGAGTGCTAAGTAAGGGTTGAGTAAAATATCCATTATTTTCAGAATCGAGCTGATTGAGTCTATGATAAATTTTTGCGGAGATTCTTTTCAGAGATTCTTCTTGTTCGTTTGGGAAAGTTCTTCGGGTATTCCAAGGTTTGTCTCTGATTTCGACTGGCACCCCAGGGTAACTCAGGCGACCTAGGTCGATAAGGTCAGTCTCTATGACATGGTCAAGTGCGATCTTCTGCGCAGCGCTTAAGATTAATCGTGGTAAAGGGAGCCCGGTAATTGGATCATTCAAAAGACTATTTAGTTCGACCTCGCCATTCACGCTATTATACATAAAAGCGCTTCCCACCGTGAAGTTCTCTCCGCCTATAGGAGAGTTGAGGATATAAGCGTGTTTCTCTGTTGTTTGATTAGCTCCATCTCGTTCAATATCAAGACGTTGAGCTTGGTCACCAGGTAATGGGCTTTGGGAATGGCCTGGACGTTCAATGTCGTCTGGAGAATGTGCCCACATGTTCTCTATTGTTGTTTGTCTGTTTATCCTGTCCGCCTCTCTTGCAATGGTTACTTTTTGTCGAAATTCATTCGCTAAAATGGCGGCTTCTGAACGAGGGTACTGACCAAAAACAGAGGGGCGTTCTTCACCATATTCAAAATTGCCGACCTGACCGCGCGCTAATGACATCGCAGCTCTTTCGACTCCATTTGAAGCAACTACATTGACCGTTCCAACAGCGTGCGGCCCTGTTCTACAGTAAATTTTATTTCCAATATTATTTCCTCCGATGCTATTACGAGTTACTCGTTCTAACCGGCAAGGGACTCCACCAATTTGAATGGAGACTGTATTGGGTATATTTCTGCCAAGGATTGCTACGAGATGATTACCAGTAGTGAAATCAAAGTTTGGAATAATGCCATTAATTTGCATATTTGAAAAAGATAATGCATCGTGATCAGCGGCAGCGATTTCTCCTGTGTTACGTCTTACTTCAATCTGACCATATCCAGTGCTCCCCGGAGATGCCTCGACAGTGCAGCGAATTTCATTGGCAGAGATAGTTTCTAAATCTGCGCAAGGAACTCTACTTAACGGAGTTGTAATATGCACACTAGTTGCGGTGTCTAAATGGTTACCATAAAGTGTAATTTTTTGACCTCCACTGTTTGATCCCCCCGGGGGTTCAATACGCGTAACTCTGAATGCATTATTGTCGTTAGGATTAAATCCATCGCGGTTAAATCCATTACGGTCAAAGCCGAGCTGATTAATTCCAGCATTATTGAAAAGGGTACCATTTTGGTGCATGCCAGCGAGGTTAAACCCGCCAGCGTTGTATGCTAGATAATCATAGCCTTCGTTATCGTAAGGGGTACCATTTTCATGCATATTTTCGCGATTAAATCCAGCAATGTTATAACCGAGGTAATTAAATCCAAGAAAATCATACAGAGTACCATTCTCGTGTAAGTGGTCAATGTTAAATCCATTTGGGTTATAGGGAGTGCCTGTATGTTTGTGAATCCCATTAGAATAAAATCCAAAGATATCAACTTTGATATTTTCAGTCTGTTCAATAGGTTCATTCTTGGAACAACCTGCAATACCGATTAAAAGAAAAGATAAATTAAATAATAA
>CAIYTD010000022.1 GCA_903928955.1 Oligoflexia bacterium
AAGTGATCGTGAAGGAATTCTCATTCACTTCATAATAATGTCCTGAGCGCCTAATGGCTTTATATTTCAGAAAATCTCGGATGACTCCGATTGAAGCGTCTGTTGAACTTTTTCCATTTCCTGATTGGACAAACTTTCCACTGACATCACCCACGAATACCGAGTGATATTTTTTCGCTATTTTCGTAGTCTCCTTATGCAAAAAGTCTTTTCGTTTGTTTTTGATTTTTGCGTGAATTTTTTTAGATTGCTTCTTCTTTTCGAGCCCTCTGAACTCGGCTTTATTTTCAATCATCCTGAGAAAAAGAACCTGATAGTACTCGTTCATCGATTGATCTCGATAACCATATTCGATACTCGTGACCCAAATAGGAAATGGTATCCCCATTCATCTGAATTGCGTTTGACTTAAATGGAATTAAATAGTTCCAAACAAAAGGAACAGCGCGAGCAAGCCGATTTAATCTATTCTTCTCAGAGGCATCTTTGATGCGATTTCTCAAGGTTGTCGTTACCTTGCTCGGATCTTTTTGCTTCCTTTTGGCCATTTTTCGTTTTGTTTGGCTTTCCTACCTGGAAATCCGCCCAGTTTTGCTATCCACAGCATCACGTCTTTCGCAGTTGGAGGTTGTTGAGGAAGGTCCTTTGTTTTATGGACGAAACAGTAAAGAATTTTCCATTCCTCTTGTGTTAGCACTTCAGTGCATTGAGTTTCTGGAGAGTTCCGCTCTACCCGTTTTATTTGATAGATCCTAAGTGCGATAATGCTCATAAGAGTTACAAATTTTCCTAATTTTTCGCTGTGATTTAATTTCGATTGTTCAACATTGCAGCCTGATTTTAGGACTTTATGGAAATTTTCAATATGCCATCTGAGTTTGTATCAACATACTGAAAATATTTTTATAGGTGACAGCTCGTCACTTCTTGCCTCTGGATAACGGTATGGAGGCGTATAATCCACTTCTCCAAATCGCATTTCGCAAGTTGCAGTTCTTTTGGGTTGCTTAGGCTTTTTGTCAACCTGTACTTCTATTGTTCCGCTCACCGGCTGCAGGTCGATGTACTGCCATAGAGAGGTGTTTTTATTTTTCTTGGTCGCGTCAACTAGAAAGCGTTTTCCAATCACACTTTGTCCTTTTTTATGTTCCTTGCGCAAGCAGGCTGGGCAATTCACCTGGTCTGAACTAAGTTACTTATTCAGAACCGGCAACCATTTTTTTAAAGTACTCATCAGTATTTTTTTAGAAATAGGCTTAGTTAAATAATCACTCATACCGGCATCCAGACATTTTTTTTCATCCTCTTTCATCGCATTTGCTGTCAAAGCAATAATCGGGATGTATGAAGGAAATTCTTTACTCTCACGAATTTTTTTTGCTGCAGTATAGCCATCCATTTCAGGCATATGACAATCTAGAATGACCAAATCAAATTTTTTTCTTCGCAAAAACTCAAGTACCTCCAATCCCGTCTTTGCCATTTCCACTTGAAAACCCATGCGACTCACCATAGTTTGAATGATCACCTGATTAATTTCATTATCTTCGGCAACTAAGATATTTAAATTTTTTGTCACTTCTAAATCGAAAACGACAGTATCCTTGCCATCTTCTAATCGTATCTTTGGTCCAGACGCCTTTAAAAGCCGAAGGTTGAATCCAAAAAGAGAACCTTGACCTTCGACACTTTTCGCTAGCATTTCCCCCCCCATGAGTTCCACCAAGCGCTTCGCAATAGACAATCCCAGACCTGTCCCACCGTACTTTCGAGTAGTAGAGACATCTGCTTGAACGAAAGGCTGAAAAAGTTTAGGTAAAATAGTCTCAGATATACCTATGCCAGTATCTTGAACTTCAAATCGAATCACTTGAAAATCAGGCCCTTCTGTCAATGGAAAGACTCGAACGGACACACTTCCCTGGTGAGTAAACTTAATAGCATTATTCACAAGATTCATGATGATTTGCCGAATTCTGCCTGAATCTCCAAGAAAATAGCCCTCTAAGCGAGAATCAAATTGCATCTCCCAAGCAACACGAGTGGGTGCCATTAAAACTGAAAAAATCCTCCCTACATCTTGTAAAAGATCTTTTAGGCATACTTCTCCTATTTCTAATTCCAACTTACCGACTTCAATTTTAGATACATCCAAGATTTCATTAATGAGTAACAAAAGAGCTTGACCTGAACGAACAATTCCTTGCACAAACTCTGTTTGAGGCTCCGTCAAAGAGGTATCCAAGATGAGCTGTGACATTCCTAGAATGCCATTTAGTGGAGTGCGTACTTCATGACTCATAGTCGCGAGAAACTCTGACTTGAGACGGGAGGATTCAACAGCAGCACGTTGCTTACTCAACAATTCTGCTCTCTCCTGCGTATTTACCTGAATCGTTTCCAACATACGATTAAACTCAAAAGTAAGAGTAGCCGCCTCTTCATAGGTATGAATCAAATCCTGAGTATTTGCTCGAAGCGTATAATTCCCTAGAGTATAAATTTTTTTGGCTGTTGCTGCTAACTCGATAATGGGTTTAGAAAGCGAACGTTGAGCAAGGTTTGCGAATAACACCGTAATTCCCAAACCTGAAAGAAAAACAAAAAAAGTGATCCAAGTTCGATTTGAAAATTCATCTAAAACTGTCCAGAGATCATAGGTAAGACAAAGGACTCCTAGAGTGCCCTGATTTTTAACAATAGGATAATAATATGAAATATGACTTTTTTTAGTTTTCCAACCTCTCAAAGTCGGATCAAATGAAGCGTCTCCAAGGCTCTGCTTTTGCTCTTTTTCATATTTTGCAAAAAAATGGCCACTCGCATCCACGAGATAGGCAGATTCAAAACTCGGCTCTGACTGCAGGGAAGCAAGAATTCGACTTGCATCTTTTAGATCCCAGAAAATCAAAGTGGATTCCAAATTTTGACCTAAAATCCTAGAAGTAGAAATGAGACTATGTTCTACACCTCGCCGTATAATACTAATATCATTTATAAAAAAACAAAAAGTACATACAGAAAGAACGAGCACCACGGTCAAGACTTGCATCTTCACTAGCTTCTGTTTAATAGATTGAGTATTTTTGATCATGGCTGCACGATCCGCGCAAGTTTGAGCAGCTGTGAGCTCACTTTCAGATTTGCATTCTGAAGAGCTGTTAAATTCACTTCAAAGCGCAATCGACTTGATTCGACATAAAAATTAATCATGACACCATGCTGACAAAAACCCTCTGATCGGCTGATGAGAAGAACATTTAATCCTTTTATTTTTTTCAAAGTTTGATCCAAAAGATTTAAATCATCGCCTAGAACAACAACGACTTGGCTTTTTTCTAACTGCTCGGGTTCATCCCCATTTCGAATGATAATTTTTTTCCCACTCATTGTTTTCTGGCTCATTATTTTTTTCAGCTCAGAAACTAGGGGTGATCTCCCTAGGACAGAAATAACAAAAGGATCCAAAGAACTGGAAAAGGATGACTGAGGCCACTCAATATAATTCACTAAATGCTCAATAAAAACAGACTCAACCTCATCAAATGAGTAATCCTGAGCTATAGCCCCAGGACAAAATGCCAGCCCCCCCAGCAGACAGAAGAATACCGAGCAATAATTGCCTAAGGAAAAACCACGAACCCCATTCACAAAATTTCAATCACTCCCCTTCCCTGAGCTCATCGGATTCTCGAGAAAAAAGAATGAGATAGCTTTAAAACCAGCAACTTACTATATATGTATTATTTAACACATTTGAACATCTCTTCAACTATGAGATGATTTAGGCAGATGGAACAAGCTCCTACATTGATTTGGGAACTCCTGCGTCTCTTCGAGGTTTAAGTGCCTTTACGATCAAACTTAAATCAGTTCTGTGCAGCAACGGGTACAATACCAACTACAACCTTCTATAATAGTTTTATTGGAACATTTGATTATCCAGTGTTTATAGACTTTAACGGTACTCTCAATAACGTCGCTATCTGGAATACGGCGCTAAGTGCTTCTGCCATTACTACCCTCTATCAACATCAAATAAGTAATTAATCTGGTTACGCTTTAAAGTGGAATATTGAGACTCAGCCGAGTCAGGAATTCTCTTCCAGGACCTGGAAGCGACGGATGACCAATACCGTAAGGTTGAATCGTACTATTAGCAGCATCCAAAAGATTCATTACACCAAAACCGAAAGAGAGGTTTTTCATAAGAAAATGATTTTGAATAAAATAGAGATTCAAAAGAAACACGGAACCTAAATCCTTCAAAGCCATGTTTTGAGTTGTGTCATTCCATCCATACCCTTGCCTAGAACTCAGCCACAGAACCGAAGGCGAGAAATAAAATTCATTCCAAAAAATATTTTTTTTAGCCTGAATCGTCACTTTATGTTTAGACATACCTAAAAGCTGTGTTGAATCCAGGGCATCATAACTACTAACCTGGTTATTTAGAGCAGAGGCAAAAGAATACGAGGTATTCAAATACTGTCCCCGATCTTGAAGTCGAAATTGCAACTCTAATCCAGCACTCCCTGTCTGAGAAAAATTAGCATATGCATCCATTCCTTTTACGTTCCCGTAAACAATCGGATCTGTCATTTGAATAGCGAAAAAATTAAGACTTAAATTACTGAAATAATTAAATTGTTTAGTCGTTTCAAATTCAAGAATTTTTGTTTTTTCAGGTTGAATCGCTGGATTCGTATTATAATTTTCAAAAACTGGAGCACGATAAGCATTGCTATAAAGCAGCTTAAAATTCCAGCTCTCCAGCGATTTCGTAAGCCCCACTCTTGGAACGAGATTAGATCCATAGATACTATTGGATACATAACGAGCACCTAGAGTGAGATTTGCAACCCAATGAGTATAAAGTAATTGACTAAAAAAAACCCGCTCTGAATAAAAAAGATTATTGCTGCCACTCTGAAACATTGAATTTCTTGCTTGTGCCAAATACTGATCGGCTTGTACCCCAGCCAAGAGCTGCAAGGTAGTCATGATATTCCATGAAACTTCGATCCCAGCAGTGGTTTTAGAAGAAGTTTTATCATAAGGAATACCAGCAATTTCATTTATTTGAGAAGGGTAAGTTGCCTGCCAAGGAGTTTGAACCGTATAATTCAAATAGGGCTTTAAAGTCAAAAAAGTTTGTAAATGCCAAGGATAAGACAGAGCATAACTGTATTGACTAAAATCAGTTTGGACTGGAACAGAGAGGTTAGTTCCAAACGCATCTCTCTCCATCGTGTGATAAAAATTTGTAAAAAATCTGAAATTTAATTCCTTATAAAATATGTCAAAATTAACTAAATTAGAATTAAGAGTTGAATTTCCGTTTAAATTATAAATATTTCCTTTTTCATCTTGATAGTTCTGATTACTGCGCTGTCCTTCACTCAAGAAAGTTTGAAGGCTCACAGAAAAATCTTCCCATTTTTTTCCATAGGAAAAACTTAAATTTCTTCCACCTAGAGTATTTCCCATTTCACCATAATTGGCAGTTACTTCAACCCCATCTAAGTCTTCACCCTTTAGAGTGACCACATTGATTACAGCAAGCTCTCCAAAACCTCCATAAATCACCGAGCCCGGACCTCGAATAATTTCAATTTGCTTGATATGATCCAAAGGATAACGGCGACCTAACTGAAGAGTCCCAAAAAAAGCTTCATTGAGCTCATGTCCATTCCACAGCAATAGGACTTTGCCCTCATGTGCCCACATTCCTCGAAAACCAAGACTTACTGCACCCTGCACATCTGTGCCTAGACTAAATCCAGGTACCTGTAATAAAACGTCAACTAAATCCCGCGCTCCAGAACTGCGAATTTGTTCTTGAGTTACAAAAGTAATAATCCCAGGTAATTCTTTAATCGAAGTAGGTATCTTAGTTCCAATTTCTATTGGAATATCCATAAGCTCTTCAAGTGAAAGATTAGATAAAGGACTAAAATCTTCGGCATGGATCAAAAAATCTACATTAAAAAATAAGAACCCCAACAGAAAAAAGAAAGAAGTATTTATCTGTCTCATCAATAGGGTCATAGCATAATATTTAATGAATAAAGGTGTATCTGAATTTTATTTCGGAGCAATCCAGGGGATGTCTGACACTTGACTTAAATGGTTCAAATATCGGGCTATAACAAAAAGGTAATCGCTCATTCGATTCAAATACTGTAAAATAACTGGCCGAACTGGATCGACTCGATTGAAAGCTACCAATTCACGCTCTGCTCGACGACTGACCGTTCTTGCAAAATGCACCCATGCAGATCCATGGGTTCCCCCAGGCAATATAAAGGTCTTCAATGGAGGAAGCTCAAGCTGCATTGCGTCGATTTCTTTTTCAATAGCATCCACATGAAAAGACTGAATACAAGATAACGCAAGGGCACTTCCGGAAGGGGTTGCCAATTCCGCTCCTAATTGAAAGAGCTCGTTTTGAAGTCTAAAAAGGCAAACTCTTATTTCTGAAGGCAGCTCTTCGTCAGAAAGAACAATTCCTACCACCGCATTGAGTTCGTCCAGAGTCCCATAAGTTTGGATCCGGTGATCATCTTTAGGGACTCTCATTCCTCCTACAAGACCTGTTAATCCCGCATCGCCACCTTTCGTATAAATCTTCATGAGGCGGTTAGATCAGGTTTAAAAGTGAGGTTCAAGAAAAAATGATGAAAGATCCCTTGACCCATTGAGCCAGCACAGTTAAAAGAGTGTCTCGTTCTATTTTTTTTGTGATGCGGGTTTAGCTCAGTTGGCTAGAGCGCCACGTTGCCAACGTGGAGGTCGAGGGTTCGAGCCCCTTAACCCGCTCCAAATTAATATTTCGATCGAAGATGAAGTCGGCCGTCCTCAAAACCTTTAGAAAGTTCAGAATAGCGCATAACTACATTTGGATCAAAACCCAGTCCTGTACCTCTGCCTTCACTGAGGTAGTGAAAATTACCCCATTCGCTAGGATCTAACCAAGAACTCCATGCAACACCATAATGCTCTCGGTTTCTCAGATTGACAGCCTGTATCGCATCTAAGAAGAGAACACCCACACTTCTATAACCTTCGTTACGACTCGGACTGACCGGCGCTAGATCTCCATGAACATTGATTCGAAATAAATTAGAACGATCGACTAACTCATCCAACCAATTTTCAGATGGATCGCCATAATAAGCACGTGGAGGAGATAAAAGAATCCCTCCTACGTGCACATTTGAAAAATTTAATGACTGGGAGTTAAGGTAGGACTTAATTAATCCAGCAGCAAGGCTTCCTATCGCTCCCCCTCTGCTGTGCCCAGTAACCCAAATCCAAGTAGGTGCTCCTATCCCTAGTTTCTGAATTTCAGACTTCAAATAGTCCAAAAGTTCAACGCGAGCACTCGAAAGGTTATTACCAAAACCTCTATGAATCTGAACTGACGATGGAAATTCGGGCATCCCTAAAAAAGAAGCAGTCGCCGGTGCCGAATCATAATTTGATCCCCAATCTCCTTTACCATTATTAAAAATAGGATTATTATCGCCACTTCTAGAACCATGGAAACTCACTATAATTAAACGGCTCTTGGAATGAGCACTTGCAACACATGAAATGTCTGGATCCACGTTATCACGCCCTGTCCGTCCAGAAATACTTCGATAAGTACTCCAACCGTGCTCACTCAACGACTGAGAAATATTTTTAATGCGTTCTTCAATCAAACCGATTTCAGACTGAGTAGGGTAGCTTTGATGAAGAAGATAGCCAAATTGATTGACAACTGCGTAACTAAGATCAACCATTTTTAACAAAGCATCATAGTTTTCCTCAGTTAAAATAGGATGAAATACAGGGGAAGCATTAGAATCAATATCTAAAACAGGAGCTTGAAGAAGATTTTGTTTTAGAGACTGTCCCTTATTTTTTTCAAAAATCAGTGAGTCGGAAATATTTTCTGATACATTGGCACAATCTGATAAAATTACTAATAGAATAGTAATATATGACTTAAAATTCGATAAATTATTTCTATTAAACGACTTCACAGAACTCATCCTTTGGTAAATGTACATAGTTATTATTACATAAATAAAGATGAGTCAAATTTATTTTTTTAATCTACTAAATTAGTTTAATTTATTATTCTAAAGCGCCAATCCAGCCATCAATCAGAGGCTACAAGCTAATGCAGTATAAGTGATTACCACTAAACCTGCATTACCCCCTGAACCTATCCAACCTCCAGCAGGAACAAGAGTACCTGCATTACCCGCCACAGTGGGCAACGCAGTAACCGATGCCCAATTGTTTGCGCCTAATCCCCCACTAACAGCACAGGATCCACCATCAGCACCGTTACTTCCACCAGAACCTCCAACAGCAGAGCCACTACCCATGGCGCAACCACCACCACCACCACCGCCAGTGCCACCACCGTAACTAGAATAAGACAAACCACCCGTTCCGCCTATACTTGCACTTCCACCATGACCACCTGGCGCCCAACCCACTGCACCACTACCTCCACCATTGCCTCCGGCAAGAAATGTGCCTGCCGACCCCACATAAGTAGCAGGACTCCCCCCATTGCCACCAATATTACTTCCCCCGCTGCCAGAATTAGCTGCCCCATTACTACTTCCACCGCCGCCGCCGCCATAATAACCGGACCCACCTCCGCCACCACAGTAATTATTATAACTATTAGTCGTTCCATTCCCGCCCCCTCCTCCTCCGACATACACAGTCAAAGTACTAGCAGAGTTCAGAGTAAATGAACCCGAAACGGAAGTCGCATCAGTTCCACCTGTTCCACCCGCTGAATTATTAACCAAAGAAGCTCCAGCAAGTATAGCGCTACTTCCTCCTCCTCCTCCTCCATTACCTGCTCCTCCTCCTCCTCCCACCATAGAATAGCTAATAACGCCAGTTCGACGTAAGAAGATTGCAAATTCAAATCAAAACGAGTTCGCCCGATGTGTTATGTTCCATTTTCATTCGTGGTTTTCTGTCTGAGAGGCAATATGCAGCTAGCCCAGCAACTAAATTAGTTATGAAATTTACAGGACTTCGATGCCTAGTGTGATCCATGTTTAAAATGTCTTTAAAAATATGAAAAACAGATTCAACTAGCGATCTTTTTCTAAGAGTGATTCGATCAGTATAGTCCATAAGTTTATTTTTCATATTGCACCTTATCTGGGTAACAATTTGTAATCCTTTTTTTAACATCTTTCTAAATATTTTCTGATTTAAATATCCTTTATCTCCAAAAAGTTTTCCAAAGAGTTCTTTCGACAATGGCTCGACCATCTTAGTGTCACTGACATTCCCGGGTGTTAGCTTAAACGCCAAGAGTTCTCCCATCTGATTGATAATAATATGCAATTTAAAGCCAAAAAACCACCCCATGGTGCTCTTGCCTCTCTTGGCGATGCCATCGAATACTTGATGATCGAAAATTCTCTTGTTATGACAAACAATAATGGGTGTTGAATCGATAATCGAAAGTCCAGTACAGCTTCCTTTTGAAAATTCAAGAAACGAACACAACGGAATCAATACTGATTGCATCAATTCTACGAATCTACTATAGCTTACGAGGTTTGGAAATAGATGTCTAAACGAACTCAATAAAAAAATATAATACTGTTTAAATGTTTTCATTCCAGATAAGTGAAAATATATTAATATAGTCATAATTTCACTCAAAACCAGTCTGGTTTTTCTATCACGTTTACCGGGTTTTGGAGTTAAAAGTGTAGCTTTCCAGTCTGGTTCAAACTGGATGCAAAAATCATCGATATTACAAAAAATAGTGGTAAGGTTGTCGCTGTTCATGTTGCCTCTTTAGGTTTTTTTGTGTAGCAACTAAACTACTTAAGGGGGCAACTTGAATAAGTCAAACATTTCGATAAGTTAAAATTCCTTACGTCGAACTGGCGTTAGTAGGTAAAATATGAAATTAAAAAAAGTTTAAATGAGACAGCCGCGCTCACTGACATGATGACTGAGACATACAGGGTTTCTTGTGCGAAGAATTCATTTTGAGTTGAAGCGAGGTGTAGTTGTGTGGTATTAGAGTCTCTCTAAATGAATGAATCCTGCTCACCTTGTTGAGCAAATCATCCACGATTCATTTAATTCAGGACCTGTGTTTACATTCTAAAATTTACATCATGAAAAGCAGGTCCTCCTTTATTTGAGGAGGCCTTTCAATGATTTTGCGTTCATTGACTATTATCATTTCATTCTTATTCTTACTCATCCACTCCACCTATGCAGTAGATGACTGGTGTATTACAGATTCTGAAAATCTACCTTGTAAGGGTGCTCCCGGAAGATGCACAGTCAATTACGATGCGAGTCTAGGCGGGTTTGTAGCGGATAGTGCAACTGTTGAGTCAGTTCTTGTGGGTGGCTTGACTCACAATGGGCCTCATATTGGATTACATGCAAGTATTTGTGATCATGCCCATGTCATTGGTCATGCTCATGTTACTGACTATGCTCAGATTACTGAAAAGGCGTGGGTCGCTGAAAATGCCTGGATCGCTGATCATGCTCAGGTTACTGGAAATGCCCAAGTCTATGGAAATGCCTGGGTCTTTGAAAATGCCCAAGTTACTGGAGATGCTTGGGTTTATGCAAATGCGCGGGTTTTTGGAAGTGCCTGGGTCTATGGAGATACGTATGTTGGAGGAGATGCTAAAATTTTCAGAAATGTTGTTATTTCAACTGGAGATTATGGATTTTAGAGCTCGCTCAATCAATGAATGATAAGGGGGGTGGAAATGCCAGAATCTCTGGAAATAATGTTATCGGAACAGGAGATTACCCATTCTAGAGCCTTCTGAATCAGGCGGCAGCCAAACAGTGAATGAGATATCTTTCTCGTTCGCAAAGAGCATCACCATTCGATCAACCCCTATTGCAATTCCACTAGACGGAGGCATGCCTTCTGTCAGGGCTTCGAGGAACTCTTCGTCTAAGGGAGTATTCGCAAAGGAAGGGCCATAAATTTGAGAGCGTAATTGCATATCTTCTTCAAAACGTCTGCGCTGTTCGATCGGATCTGTTAGTTCTTCAAATGCGTTACCTAGTTCGATTCCACACGCATAGATTTCAAATCTGCGAGCCCAGAGGGATCCATCTGGATCTGAATCGATTACTGAAAGAGCAGCTTGAGAGGGAGGATAGCGCGTGACAAAAAGGGCCTGATCTTGAGGTAGTTGGGGTTCAATAATATTGAGCCAAATTTTAAAGTAAAGATCATCCCAGGTTTCCTTTGGAGAAGTGGGAATCTTGAATCGGTGGCATTCGTTTGAAAGAAGTTCAACAGTCGATTTTTTAATCAGATCGATTCCAGCTAGGTCTAGAAAGAGGTCTCGGATTTTAAGTCTTGGCCAAGGGGGAAGTATTGAAATTTCCTTTCCTTGAAAAGGGAGAAAGGGTTTTCCAAAAAATCGCATGGTTAAGAAATAAAAAAGATTTTCGGTGTCTTCCATGATTTTCTCATACTGAGAGTAGGCTCTATACCATTCCAGAAGTGTAAACTCGGGTAGATGGGTGCGGGAAAGGGGTTCGTCTCGAAAAGCAGGAGCAATTTGGAATATTTTCTCTAGCCCTCCGACGAGCAATCGTTTCATTGCAAACTCAGGCGATGTTGGTAAGAAAATAGGTATTTTAGAGGAGGGTGTGGGTTGGATTTGAAATGGGCGAATATGCGGTTCCATTCCTGGGCAAGGAACTAAGAGTGGAGTACGGACTTCTCGAAAAGATTGAGAAAGAAAAAATTCTCGAATTCCAGTTTCTACTCGGCTTCGCATTTCGAGGCACTGGAGTCTACGAGGATGAAGCGTTTTTTGAATCCAGCTTGTTTGGGGATGGGGCCCTCGGTTGGGGGTGAGTACCCGGATTTGACCTCGAATTGCTTCAACGATATCGCCGAGATGAATCGGTTCGATCGGATCTGCCTGTATTTCGGAGCAGCCGTGCTCGTTTTGAATCCTGTAAAAGGGTTTTTCTATGCCGATGAGTCGGCCTTTCAGGGGGGCATGCATTTTCTTGAACTGTCGCATGTTTCTTCATTGTTGTCGCGAAATACTACAGATTGAGGTTGCTGTAGATTCTAAGTGCTTGATATTTAGAGAAAAAAAGCATGGCATCGGAGTTGCTTTTACATTTGGCAACTAAGCCCAAGGTGAGGGCTGGCGAAAAAGGAGATAATTATGAAAAAGACTTTAGTATCGATGTTGGCTTTGTTGGCTCTGACTTCTTTTGCTTTTGCTTCTGAAGGCGCAAATTCGGCAACTGCTGAATCCAAGACTCCAGTTACCAAGAAAATGAAAGAAAAGAAGCATAAAAAGAAGAAGGGTCATAAAAAAGAAAAAGCTCCAGCAGCAGCTCCAGCAGCCGCAGAAGGTGCACCAGCAGTAGGCGGAGAAACTCATTAATTAAAATGAGTCTGTTTTAGTCTGTTTTTAGGAACCCGGGGTGTCTCATCAGACATCCCGGTTTTTTTTTATTCATGTTAATTGACTGAAATGAAGTCATTATCTCGACATCTCGATTTACAAGCTAAAATTAGTTTGGTGTTGGTAGGGGTAATCCTTCCTACTTTCTTAATCATGACTATTGCTGAAAACAAGTTTACACAGCCCATTTTAGAGGAAGAAGTTCGACAAATGGGAGTTCATTTTGGAAAAACTTTGGCTGCTGAAATTGATAGTTCCAGACTTCTAACTTTACCTAATCCTACTGCAGCCATCGAAAATTCTCTTCAAGAAAAGTTGTACTCTCAACCCAATATTTTGCGGATTGACGTTGTTGCTAAGGATCCCATTACAGGGGGATTAAAATTAATTGCATCTAATATTGAAGATGATCCATCTACCCCTGCGCCCCTGTTTGGTTTAGTAGATGCAGTAACAAGTGAGTTTAAAGGAGATGAAGGGGTGGGGGGGTTATGGGAAATCTATGTTCCTATTGAGCATCGGAGTAGAGATCCGAGGGGACCTAAAAAATTGGTTGGTACAGTGCACGTCATTGCCTCTACAAAATTAGTAACCAGAATTGCAGGTACTCTTTGGAAGATTACAGCAAGCGCAGCTGGAATGAGCGTTGTTATTTTAATTTTAGTACTGAGTTATTTTTTAAGAAAAACAATTGCAAATGATCGGCTTCTCAGAAAAGCAGAATCTGAAAATCTTCAATTGACCGAGCAATTGCATGAGGCTCAGAGACAGCTGATGACGACCGAAAAAATGGCAGTTATGGGCCAGTTGACTGCTAGTTTTGCTCATGAAATTGGGACCCCTCTGAATGCCATTGGGGGTCATCTTCAACTCCTAAAGGAGGAGGTTGCGTCCTTCTCTGGAGCTCTTCTCGATCAAAGATTTGCTATTGTGAATGGGCAGTTGGCAAAAATAGAAGAAATTGTAAAAAGTTTTTTACAAAGTACTTCAAAACCGCCTTCTCAAAAGCAACTCGTGGATCTGAACAGGTTGATCGATAAGACTTTAGGCATCGTTACTCCTCGAATGGACTCGTTGCGAATCGAAATGAGGCGTAAATTTGATCGAACCATGCCTCCTGTTCGAGTTGTTCCTTTGGATGTTGAGCAGATTTTTTTAAATTTATTGAATAACTCTCTGGATAGCATTCAAATGAAAATCAAAGTCCATGAGAATAATCATTATTTTGTCGATATTTTAACTAGAATAATAAAAACAAAAGGTAAACAATGGGCTCAGGTTTCTATTTATGATACGGGGGAAGGGATTCGAAAAATCGATCTACAAAATGTACTCAAACCGTTTTTTACTACTAAGCGTCCAGGCGAAGGAACTGGTTTAGGTTTGACTATTTGCCAACAACTTGCCCACAAGTATGGAGGTGAGTTAGTGATTGATTCAAAAGAGGGAGCTTGGACTAAGGTGATTTTTAGATTACCTTACCATACACAAATATGAGTACTGGCATTTTAGTCGTTGATGATGATGAAGTAACTCGAAAGCTTTTAAAGGAAGTTTTAGAAAAAGAAGGATATTCTATTCAGCTTGCTGCAAGTGGAGAAGAGGCTGTCCGTCAAATCATAGAAACTCATTTTCCTATTATTTTAACGGATATTCGTATGCTCGAATTAAATGGAATAGCCGTTTTGCGTGAAGTGAAAAAATCAGAAATACAATCTGCTGTCATTCTCATGACAGGGTTTGGAAGCATGGAAGGGGCTGTTCAAGCGATTCAGGAAGGTGCTTTTGATTATGTCAGTAAACCCTTTAAAATGGTGGACTTGAAAGCAGTCATTGCACGCGCTGCAAAGCACTGCGAGTCGTTGAAAGGAATGAAGGGGGCTACGAGTGTGGTTCAGCTGGGCTCCAGTACGAAGAGTTTAATTGGGAAATCGCCAAAAATTGTAGATGTTTATAAAACTTTGGCTCGAGCAGCCATGTCTTCTAGCACTGTATTGGTGATGGGAGAAAGCGGCACCGGAAAAGAATTGGTTGCCCGTGCCATCCACGATAATAGCATCCGGAGAACAAAACGTTTTGTTGCCGTCAACTGTGGATCTTTAGCTGAAAATCTTTTAGAATCGGAGCTTTTCGGGCATATAAAAGGCTCTTTCACAGGGGCAATTTCAGATAAAGTGGGCCTTTTTGAAGAAGCTAATGGTAGCACACTTTTTTTAGATGAAATTGGTGATATTTCGCCCTCTCTTCAAATTAAGCTTCTCCGGGTTTTGCAGGAAGGTGAAATCAAGTTGGTTGGGGCATCCCTTTCAAAAAAAGTCAATGTTCGGCTGATTGCAGCTACTCATCGAGATCTTGAAATGCTTGTTCGAACCGGTAAATTTAGAGAGGATCTTTATTATCGGCTTAAGGTGATCTCTATTGAGCTTCCTCCTTTGCGAGATCGAATGGAGGATTTGTCGGATCTGATTGAACATTTTCTTGCTCGATATGGGGAGAAAAATAAAAAAAGTGTTTCGCATATCGCAGAGGAAGCAATGGAATTGCTAAAAACCTATTTATGGCCAGGAAATATCAGAGAATTAGAAAATGCCATTGAGCGGGCTGTTGCGATGACGAATAGTGCAATTTTATTTCCAGAAGATTTTCCTTCCGAGATTCAAAGAACTTCGTTCGGATTCTTTCATGAGGGGGTTCCTTCTGGAGTGGCTGGTACTTCTCTTGAGGACATGGAAAAATCTCATATTATTCGAGTACTGCATGATGTTAGTTTTAATAAATCTAAAGCTTCAGAGGTATTGGGAATTGATCGGGCTACACTGTACCGGAAAGCACAAAAATACGGGATTGAGTTAAGAGGAAAGTAAATGTTCATTGGACTTACTTCTGAGCAGTTTGAAGAAAAAATCCAATCTGCTTTAAGTTTAGATCTACCGTATTCTGATCCCGTTCAGCGCAGGCTAATGGATCCATCGGGATCACAGACTCGTCCTGCCGCAGTATGCATACTTTTTGCCTCTTCCAGTCAGAAGCCTTCTGGACCCATCCTTTTGTTGACCAAGAGATCTGAGACTCTCGAAATTCATAAAGGGCAAATGGCTTTTCCAGGTGGTCTTTGTGAATCTCAGGATCAGGGAAATCCTGTTCGTACTGCATTACGTGAAACCGAGGAGGAAATGGGAATTCCATCTGAATGTATAAAGGTATTGGGTGAATTGCCTCGATTAGTGACAGGCACAGGATTCTTGATTCAGCCCATAGTAGGAGTTTCAAAAAAATCACTTGAAAAAATGGTTTTGAACCCGAATCCAGATGAAATTGATGAGGTGATTTGGGTCTCCCTTCAAACCTTGTTGCGTCCTGAAACCTATCGTAATGAATTTTTTTTAAGAGAATTAGTTCAATACCCGATTGATGTGTTTCAGGTTGGTCAGTATCGCATTTGGGGAGCGACTGGAACGATTCTAAAAAACTTGCTCGACCGGCTGACCACTTTTAGATAAAACTTCTATCCAAGATGAAACAAAAAAGAATTTGCATAGGTTTCTTACTGAGTTTTTGGGCAAGCTTTGCTGGGACCGTGGGGAGGGCGGCTGATTTAGATTGGAAAGGGAAACCGAGTGCTAGTGATCTGGGCGTCGGAGCTGTCACAGGATTAGGGATTGTGAACTCTTCGCCTGGCTATGTATTTTTAGGCACTCTGAGCAAAAAACTGCTTTATTCTGGATTTATTCCCGATATCAATAACCCCGTATCTCTTGAAGTTCTTCTGGGTCCAGTCTTTCTTTCTAATGGAGCATCGTGGCTCTATAGTGCTCATTTGAGATGGGATTTTGTAAAAGATTCTATTTGGACGATTTTTGCTGTAGGAGGGGTTGGGGGGGCATCGTTTTCCTTAACGCCCCGTTTTGGAGTGGGATCTTTTTATCGGATTAATGAAAGTATTTCACTCAGAGGCGATATTAGCCATGATCTCATCGCTTGCGGGGTTCATTTCTCGATTTGAATGCTACGTGGGCTCCTCCAATCAGGCCCGCTTCATTATTTAAAGAGGACACGGCTAGCTGGGGAAGAAGATCCCCATTCTTTCTTTCCCGGCTGAGCATTTGTTTGAGATGTTTTTGTGTGGGATGGATGAAGAGTGGAAAAGCTGCCGCAAAACTTCCCGTAAAAATAATGATTTCTGGGCTATAGATTCGAACATAGTTATAAAGAGCAACACTCATGATTGCAGCATATTCTTCAAATGCTGCAAGAGCCCGTGGATCGCGCTGACGGGCTAGATCGGAAATTTTCTTGGCATCGAGTGTACCATTTGAAATTCCTAAAAATAGTTGTTGTGCTCTTCGCGCAAAATTTCTCCCTGATAGAAATGCTTCTGCACAACCTAAATTTCCGCATCCGCACGGAGCTGACGCATCGTGCGCTCGAAGGATGATGTGTCCCGCTTCAGGGTGGAGGTTTTTACCTGACCGAACGAGGGCATCATTGCAAATAATGCCTGTTCCTAAACCTGTTCCGAGTGTCAGCACCATCATATTTTTATATTTTTGACCGGCTCCGATCCAGTGTTCTGCTAAAACGGCAGCCGCAGCATCATTTTCTAAAAACACACGGCGCTTTAATTTTTTAGAGAGAATTTGGCAAATGGGAACTTTACCCCAACTTTCTTTGGCGGTACCGAAATTAGTGGGATCCAAGAGGATCCCCTTTTTAGGATCTAAGGGGCCAGCGGATGCAATTCCTATTTTTTCAATTTTAGGATAATTTTTTAGGAGCTGTTGGCCAAGATCAACCAGTTGCTGAATAACAACGGTCTTCCCTTCCTCGAATCGAGCAGGGACACGAATTTCTTCTAAAATTCTACCCTTGGAGTTCACGACTCCTACTGCTATTTTAGTGCCCCCAAGGTCATAAGACAATACTTTCTGACTCATGAATGAGGATGTAACATAGAGATGATGGTAAACCGAAAAAATATCCTAGTAGAAATCAGCAGCATTATAATTTTTGCTTTTGGGATTTTTGGACTCATAGCGTTATTTACGTATCATTCCAACGATCCTACGTTTACGGGTCAAGCAAGTGCTCTGGCTCGTAATTCTTTTGGTCGTATGGGGGCATTTTTTTCCGCTCCCTTATTGAATTGTTTTGGAATAGGAGCGTTTGTTCTTCCAGTTTCCTTTTTTCTCGTTTCAGCAACCATTCATAGGCGTGAAGGATTGCTTTCGATTGCAGGAACACTGAGCGGTATTGCTACTAGCGTAGCTTCGCTGACAGTCTTTTTGGCACTGCATTGGCAAAATTGGTTTTGGGGAGGAACGCAGTTTTTAACAGGGGGTATATTTGGAGCATGGGTTGCCCAAGCAATGTTAAATTCCTTTAATTATTTAGGATCCTCCATTGTTGCTCTTGTCGTACTCAGTATTTCGATTGCGCTGACAACTCCGTTTAGTGTCGCGCATTGGGGGGGTAAAGTCATCGCTTCGACTTTGCGATTTCTCGGACGCCTTTTGAAGCTCTTGACTACCTATGGGCTTTATTTACTGGGTCTAGTAGCCATGCGATTTGCCTATTTTGCCGGTGACGGTTTAAAAAATCTGATAGCAAGTGCAGCACGAGTCTCCAAGAAAAGGGCGCTTATAAAAGTCGCAGAAAAATCTGTGACTGTAGTGAAATCCACAGTTCTTCCACCAGAAGCTCAAGCAGAATGGGTCGCTGCTGCTATTTGTGATGAACAGGTTCAACAGAAGGCTGAAGAAGTAGCAGAAGTGCTCGCTCCAGGAGGGATTAAAATTATGCCTCGTGAAGTAGATGCCGCTTTGAAAGAAGGTCAAAAGCAGAGTCGCCCTGCAATCAAATCTTTAAGAGGGCAGTGGCAGCTTCCTCCTGTTGAATTTTTGAAAAATCCCCCTTCTGTCGAAGGTACGGTTGATCGAGAACGATTGATTTCTAATTCTCAAATTTTGAAACAAAAATTTGCAGATTTTGGAATTGATGGTGAAGTCACAGCAGTGCGACCAGGGCCCGTTATTACGCTTTATGAGTTTAAGCCTGGGCCAGGAGTAAAGGTTTCGAGAATAGCGGCATTAGCGGATGATCTGTCCATGGCACTTTCTGCTCAAAGTGTTCGCATATTAGCTCCTTTGCCAGGAAAGTCTGTTGTTGGAATAGAGATTCCGAGTGAAACGCGTGAAACGGTTTATTTGAGAGAATTTCTGCAACATACTGACTTTTACGGAACGAAACATAGTATTCCGGTTGTAATGGGAAAAGATATTGGTGGTCAAACTTATCTTTCAGATTTGGCTCGGATGCCTCACCTGCTTTGTGCTGGTCAAACCGGATCAGGCAAATCAGTATTTATGAATGGTCTGATTTGTTCGCTCTTTTATCGCTTTACCCCCGATGAATTAAGGATGATCTTAGTGGATCCTAAGTTTATCGAATTTCGAGCCTATCAGGATATTCCTCATTTGTTGCTTCCTGTTGTAGATGATCCTAAACAAGCAAGTATTGCATTGAAGTGGGCGGTCCGCGAAATGGAGCGGCGTTATAGAATTCTAGCAAAGTTAGGAGCTAGAAATCTAGCAAGCTTCAATCAAAAAGTGGATGAAATGGGATCGACAGCAGTCGGCAATATTCTTTTTTCAGAGGAAAGTCAGGCCGAAACTTCCACGTCTGTGAGTGGGGGAGACTGGATTGAAGCTTTTGAACCGGATGAAAGTGGTGTGCCTCGTGTGAGCAAGCTCCCTTACATTGTGGTCATTATCGATGAATTAGCCGATTTAATGATGATTGCTAAAAAAGAGGTAGAGATTTCAATTGCAAGAATTGCGCAGAAAGCTCGGGCAGCCGGTATCCACCTCATTATTGCAACTCAACGTCCTTCGACCGACGTCATTACTGGATTGATTAAAGCCAACTTACCGTCTCGAGTTTCTTTTCAATTAGCGAGCTATGTCGACTCCAAGACTATTTTAGATCGTGCTGGAGCTGAAAGGCTGTTAGGTCAAGGAGATATGCTTTTTATTCCGCCAGGTGTTTCTCAAAACCTCCGTTTGCATGGTGCCTTCCTAGATGATGAAGAGATTAATAAGATTACACAATTTCTGAAGGGTCAGGGAAAACCTGCTTATCGAGATGAAATTCTTTTAGCGGAAGATGAGGATTCAGAGGGAGGAGGACTAGAATCTGAGGATGAAGATGAGCTTTTAGTGGAAGCTGTTGAATTAGTAAAACGATCCGGCCATGCTTCTGCAAGTTTTCTCCAACGCCATTTGAAAGTCGGATATAATCGCGCAGCTCGAATGATTGAAACGATGGAAACTCGTGGGATCGTAGGTCCACAGGAGGGTTCACGTCCGAGGGATGTTTTAATGAGTTGAGTTCCTGCAGCGTGTTTGGTAGCTTAAATGAGAAACTATGCGTAAAAAGCAGTGTTTGGCTCCTTTTTTTATGACTCTGATTTCTTTCGTGGGGTTTGGGCTCAGTGCTTCTGCTCAAGATGCATTGTCCCCTCAGACTGGGCCTTCGCCTCATTCTATCTCTGCTGCATCTGAGGAGTCTGGAACTCAACTGGTTCGAAAATCGAAAGGCAAAATCCCCCGTGAAAAAGAAGCCGAAGGCACGCAAGCCCCCAATCGGTTCGGTGCGGACATCATTATCAAAAGCAGGTACGAGCTTAACGGACAACCCCTCGAAGTGGATACGGATTGATCGAGCTTTTCCATTGCCTGCCTATGTAAAGGCGGCACTTCAAATATTGGATGAAGCTGGGCATATTGCCTATGTGGTCGGTGGATGTGTCCGAGATTTTCTTTTGGGGAAAGAACCTAAAGATTATGACATTGCTACGAGTGCAAGCCCCAATGAATTGTGTCAGCTCTTTCCCGATTCTTTGACTGTTGGGAAGGCCTTCGGTGTGATTAAGGTCTTAACCGGGGGAGAACCTCCTCTTTTGGAGATTGCTACATTTAGACGAGATTTAGAGTATCAAGACCATCGCCATCCCAAAGGAGTTGTTTTTTCAGGGCCGATTCAGGACGCACTTCGCAGAGATTTTACTATTAATGCGCTTTTTTTTGATCCCAAAACTTTACGAATTCTAGATGCGACCGGAGGAATGGAGGACCTTAAAAAGGGGATTATTCGAGCTATCGGAAATCCATCTGAACGTTTTAAGGAAGATGCACTCCGATTGCTCCGAGCGATTCGATTTAAAACTCGATTAGGGTTTCAACTGCATCCTGATACTGCTCAAGCTATACAAGCACGCTCTCGATTGATTTCGAAAGTTAGCAGAGAGCGTATTCGAGATGAGTTATCTCTCATGTGGACTGGTCCTAGACCAGCAGAAGCACTGCGTTACCTTTCGGATCTTGGACTTCTTCGTTTTATTCTTCCTGAGGTGGAAGCATTAAAGGGAATCGCACAAATTCCATCTATCCATCGAAAAGAAGATGTTTGGAGTCACCTTTTAAAGACATTAGATTGTCTGGCGGCTCAAAATCCGGTCAGGTCTGTGATTGTGTCTTGGGTTGCCGTTTTGCATGAAGTGGGCAAACCGATTGTTGCTCAATTAAATGAAGAAAAGAATTTTAATGGGCATGAAATTGAAGGTTCAAAATTAGCTGGAAAGATTGCAAATCGTCTGAAAATGTCAAAAATAGATTGCAATAAAATCTCCGCAATGGTTGGTGCTCATCTCAAGTTTAGAGAAGTCTTTCAGATGCGTGAATCTACATTACAGAGATTTATTCGAGAAGATTATTTTGAAGAATTGTTAGCCTTCTATAAAGCAGATGCGATTGTATCAGATGGTAATTTAGCGTTCTATGAATTCTGTTTATTCCGCTTGGAGTCGATAAAAAAATCAGATTCTTTAGGTCTTCCTCGGCTATTAGATGGTAACGACTTGATTCAACTTGGGTTTCACCCTGGTCCTGGTTTTTCAGAAATGATCAATACAATTCAAGATCTTTCGCTTGAGAAGAAAGTAAACTCCAAAGAAGAAGCTTTGGAATATATTATGAAGAATTTTGTGAAGTAGA
>CAIYTD010000023.1 GCA_903928955.1 Oligoflexia bacterium
TAAAGTCGGATGAAGAATTTGGCGTGGATTTAGGAGTTATTTTTTGTGATCATAATGCGCTTACATTGGATGGATTTTTTAGTTCTGGTACAAATGAAGATCGTCGGGCATTTACCCGTGCTTTATTTCAGCAAATTTTTGAATATTAAATAGTATGAGAACAGATCCCCAGCGCCCTTCTGATTGGGCTAAGTATAAAAAAGGCAATTGTGATCACTGTTGGGCAGGGTGTTGTACTTTGCCTGTTGAAGTCAGCGTTGTTGATTTAATGCGTTTGGGTTTGACTACTGAAGAAGAAGCCGCATCCTCGCTTAAAAAATTAGCTAGAAGACTTTTAAGGATAGGAATGATTCAAGCATTTCAACCAAAATCGCAGCTCTTTGTATTGGAGCAGCGTAGTGGCAGAGATTGTATTTATTTGGATGATCAGAGTCGAACTTGTACTGTTTATCAAAATCGGCCCGAGGTTTGTAGGGTTTTTCCTAAAATCGGCCCTCGCCCAGGTTATTGTCCGAGCTCTAAGAGATAAAACCCCATTGTTTAAGAATTTCTCTTTCTTCTTCTAAAGTCATAGCCTTTTTAAAGCGAGCTCCGCGTTGTCCTTTCACTCGCTTTTCACATTCAGCCCAAGTGGAATGACGCTTCCATTGATTCTCAATGAGACTGAGGTAGGAATAAGGCTGTGTGGGCTTTTTTTGAATGCAGGATTGTAACTTACGCAAAGGGGGTTCTTCTGGAATATCCGTAATTGCAATCGGATATTGGAGAGAGGGGCCACGATACAGAGATAAGTATTTCTGTTGTGCAAAGCTCACTGCAATCTGGTCTGCGCGTTCATTTCCTGGAATTCCGCTGTGAGCAGGGACATATTTCCAGGTGATTTCTCTATTTGTTACTATTTCGGCTAGCTTTTCCCAAAGATCCCGATTTAATACCTTTTTCCCTTCTGCTGTGGTCCAATCGTTTTGAATCCACTTCCAAACCCATTGCGTAATACCTCGGATGACATAGGTAGAATCTGCGTAGATCTGGATCGGATGATGTATGTCTGGCTTCCCTATTGTGAGAGCCTGAATAACAGCAGTAAGTTCCATTCGGTTATTGGTTGTTTCAGATTCTCGTCCTCCTATTTCTAAAACCTGATCGTCGGGAGCTGCTAGGATTGCACCCCATCCTCCAGGTCCTGGATTTCCGGAACATGCCCCATCGGAAAAGATAAACGTTGACTTCTTTAGTCTCATGGGTTCGGGCATAACACAGAGTTGGATCTTGTGACACTCCTGTGACATACTCTAGCCTCATTTGAATTATGGTTAAAGCATGCGACTTGAAGCGCTCTCTGTCTTGCACTTGTCCAAAAAAAAAGAGAAAATTTTAGGTCTTTCTTTGGATCCAGCCTCAGTGCTGCACACAAAATCTGCATTTTTTGTCGATACTTGTCAAAGGTCGCTTTGGATTTTTAAATCAGAAATTATTAAAAAATCAGAGCTTGCTGAAACTGCTTTTGAAATTTTCCAGGGCTTAGAAGCCTATTTATTTTTATTAAGAATGGCATCAGGATTAGAGAGTGAAGTTTTAGGAGAAACTGATGTATTTGGTCAGTTTAAAGATGCTTGGAAAAAATCTGTACTTCTAGAAGCGGACTTATTTTTAGATTTAGCACCTTGGATTCAGAGAATTTTTGAAGATACGAAGGAAATTCGAACTCGCTACCTTCAAAAATTAGGTGGCTCATCTTATGGGACTTTAGTCCGAAAATTTATTAGAAACCAAAAAGATCAACAGAAAGAATTAAATTTATCCATCTCTTTGATCGGAGCAGGTAAAATTGCTCAATCGGTAGGCCCGTTTTTGTTAGACTCAGAGATTTGGTTGTGGAACCGTGATTCGAGTCGGTTGAACGTACTCGAACTGGAGCTTCAGTGTTCTTCTCTTTACTCAGTTCATAAGCTGAATACGTCTGAAGAAGAAAAAGCTTGGAAAGAGGCTTCGCATGTTGTGGTTTGCATTCCACTTGATGAGGAGCGCGATCGTACTAGATTAGAATGGTTTAGAAA
>CAIYTD010000024.1 GCA_903928955.1 Oligoflexia bacterium
ATAGTTTGATCAAAGTTATTTAGATTTTCTTGTAACCAATTCTGAAATTGTTCTGCTCCATAAAAATCTGAAATAAAATCTAATGATCTTTTCTGGACTTGCTTCTGAATGTTCATCTGATACCTCTACCTGGAAGTAAAATTTTGTAGTCAATGCTGGAATTTACTGTTCCCAGTTTTTGATTGAAATAATAATGGACCTCATAAGTTCCAGAAGATGTCCTAATATTATAAGTATATTTGCCCCAATCAGCTATAGCAGACCCATCTTTCGTTAACTCTGCCATAACTTGCGGGTTTCGCAATTCAGTGCCTGACATAATCTTCATTGAATCCTTGGCTAGCTCGGACTTAATTATTCCACTTTTCTCAAAAACTGAAGAAATCTCAGCATCTTTTAAAGTCTGCTTCAGGGAATGATAGTGAGCAATATTCTTAGCATCACCAGGTATATGCCCAGCAGCAGACTCTAAAACCTTTGCCTCACTATATACTGCACCCATCATATTATCTTGGGCATCCATCACGAGCGAACCGACATTCACTTGTCTATTCATAACGTAGCGATATTAGTTCTGACTAGATTACTCAGTGTGATCGCTCAGTTAGTTTTTAATTTTTATTAAATTTAAGTGCGTGATAAGTTTTATCTCTTTCCAATGCTCTTCAATAAATGCTGTATTAAGTTCGTCGAACATTTCCTTTAATGCATTAATTAACAAAACAGATAGTTCCAGTCTATTATCAGAGACCATCCAACAGAGAGTTTCAAAAGCCATCTCTACTTCGTCATGTTCAACAAGATACTCTACTTCCTTGATTTTGTTCTCAGATAACACCCCCCTAAACTGATCCACAAGGCTCTCAAATTTATTGTAATTAGCATTTCCTTGATTTTTACTCATTGTGGATTCCTTGGTAGATTTGCTGGATACCCAGTTATTATCTTTTTACCGTCAGTAATCGTTTCAATTTCGACCCCATCCCTCACACCAGTTCGAAAATCCGTTCCATACCCTCCTCGCCGGACAACAGAATTAGGATCTGTTGCTACATCTGATACTTCGTGAATAATTTTATCATCAGACCAATCTTTAGGAAATTCTGACTTACCAGGTTTTCCCGTTCCAGCTCTATGACCACCACCCTTAGTAGGACCGTCACCTTCCAGAATATGCTTCCGCCCGCTAGAATTAGTCAAATCAACATGTTCTTGTCCGGCAGAATCTGCCGCCGCATCGCTATCACCTTCCGTTACAGTATGGTATATATAACCCAATCCAGCAGCAGAGAAAATAAAAGCTGCGTCTGCAGCCATCTCCATTAAAACGGGACCTGCTGCCGCCCAAAGTAGAGGTATGGCTGCAGCCAAGAAGTTATTGCGGAGGGCATTATCGGAAGAGGAATTCGCTGCAGCAACGCCTTCAGCATTTCCCGTAAACACACCCGAAAGAGCTCCCGTGAGTTGAGCAATTTGAGTAATATCTGCTACTTTAGAATCCCAGATCATCTTAACTTCATCTCGGGATAAACTACGGCCGGTTTCTGCTTGCTTCCTTTTGATTTCGTCTCCGACGTCCTGCTGAAGAGGAGCAGATAAGAGGTCTGCTACTATTTCAGCAGTCATCGCTCCGGTTGCAGCTCCAGTGGCAGCAGCTGAACAATCCTGCCCCAGTGCTGCAGCTCCCATTACTGCAAAGCCTGCTGCAGAAACCCCGTGAGCCACTTTATGAAGACCTCGGTTTAGCAGATCATTTTTACCAGCAAATTGTTTACCTATGCAATTGGCTACAGAGCTTGAGGCCGCCTGACTCACAAACTGAACCCC
>CAIYTD010000025.1 GCA_903928955.1 Oligoflexia bacterium
GAATCTCAGGTGAGGCCGAGATCATCGCATCTAGCACGAGCAATGACGTTACTTGGATTTCTAGTGCTTTATATTCCTCTCGTTTCGCTTATATTTTTTTCTTTTCTCACTCACAATATTCAGCCGGGTGGTGTTCGTGAGTGGACATTCGAGTGGTATCAAAAATTGGCTTTGAACGCTCCTGTTTTAGATTCCTTTAAGATGAGTGTCTTTGTGGGGTTATGGACTACTTTCTTTTCTACTTTAACAGGTACAATGGCAGCATTGGCATTAGCGCGTCAAAAATTTTTTGGTAAAAAAATATTCAATGCACTTACCTATGTACCTTTAATTATCCCAGAAATAGTTCTTGGGCTTTCGCTACTGGTTTGGTTTGTTTTTTTGAAACTGACATTAGGTTTATTTTCCATAGTGTTGGCGCATATTACTTTTAGTATTTCTTACGTAATTATTACAGTCAAAGCGAGACTTCATGGATTTGATCGTTCACTAGAGGAAGCTGCAAAAGATTTGGGAGCGAGTCAGTGGAATATCTTCTGGAAGGTTACGTTTCCACTCATTTGGCCAGCGATACTGTCAGGTGCTCTTATGGCTTTTACTCTTTCTTTTGATGATTTTTTGATTACCTTTTTTACGTCAGGGGTTGGATCAGATACTCTCCCATTAAAAATTTATTCAATGATTAAATTTGGGGTTACACCTGAAATCAATGCTTTATCGGCATTGATGTTGGGAGTTACCTTCCTTGTTGTTATTGTATTTTTTACATCTCAAAAGAATTCATCTCCACCCAGCATCTAGCATACATCTTCCTCCAGCCTCTAAAGTCTTACTGGAGGGAGATGTATGCATTTTTTGAATCATTCATTTTTTTATTACTGAACTACAGCGACTGGGTCTTGCTCTACAAGTCTTCGACACAAGGGGCATCGAGAGTCCATATTGATAGACCGATCGAAACAGGTTTTGCAGTATAAATGACCACACTCAGTGAATGTGTAATCTCTTTCAGCAGTCATCGGAGTTAGTGTATCTAAGCAAACCGGGCAGGTCAGGTCGCTTCCTTCCGTTCTTAGTTGTGTTAAACATTCTTCTGCTCTGACTCTTAAGTCTTCGGTCATTTCTATTTCTTTGTATGCTCTTACTATTCCACCTTCATTCATGAGTACTACATTTTGTGTAGGGAGATTAACAGCGGGAGCTTGAGGCTGCGGAATATTTTGCGCAGCTTGAACGGGAAGTTGAATGGGAGTAGGAGCTGGAGCTAATAATAGTGCTAATTGAGCAGCCCTATTGGTAAAATATTGTGCAGTAGTCATCGTTCCAAATCCACCGGCACCTGTTCTAGGACGTGCGATTCTATTCTGATTACCTGCAACTTCAGCGGGACGCATCTGAACTCCAAGTCTAGGATTTATTGGAAATGTATCTGGCGTAGTAGGCGGCCTATACATAGCATGAACAGAAGAAAGAAAAGAAATACAGAAAAAAATGGTAAGAATGCAGAAACGTAAAACCATTGAAGTCACTCCTTAAATTTAAACTAAAGAAATTGATTATGCATATTTCAATTAATTTAATATGATCTAATTGAATAAATTAGTGTAAAAAATATTTGGTACCATGTTTTTATGCTTCATCACAAGCTTAAAATGCAATTACTGAAATATTTATTCTAAATAAACTAATATGATTTATATTTTTCATTTTTCTAAGAAGAATTTCTTGCTAATAAAAAATTTAATAGGATATTTGAAATATTAGATTGGGATCCATACATCAAGCTTATGATCAATCTACGAACTTTTAAGTAGGGTCGTTCTATCGTATGAAATGATATCAATTGATAATTTAAAAGAGGGCAGAGCTTTTCAGGACGTTCTTTTGGGAGGGGCGAAATTTCTATCGTGACATAGATTTTGCGGTTGTTCAATCGAACTGAGGCTAGGTTTAGTTGGAGTTCTGAATGAAATATTAAGCAGAAACTCTCTTGACGGATAAGAGCTTCTGCTTAATGTCTCTATTTTAATTTGATATTTTTTATTGCTGAATTTCAGTAGCGCTGTCTTGGGCTAGAATTCTTTCACAGGTGGGACATAGAGAGTTCATTCCTGAAGTTTGATCCAAACAGGGTTTGCAGTATAAATGACCACATTCAGTGAATGCATAATCTTTTTCCACAGCTAGTGGAGCAAGTGGGTCTAAGCAAACTGGGCAGGTAACGTTGGTTCCTTCAGTTCTTAATCGAGTTAAACATTCTTCTGCTCTGACTCTTAAGTCTTCGGTCATTTCTATTTCCTTGTATGCTCTTACTATTCCATTTGCATTCATGATCACTACATTTTGTGTAGGGACAGTAACAGCGGGATCTTGAGGTTGCGGAACATTTTGAGCAGCTTGAGTGGGGATTTGAATAGGATTTGGAACGGGAGCTTGATTCAATAATACTAGTAATTGAGCAGCTCTAGTGGTCATATAGTCTGCAACCGTTAGAAATGCAGGGGCATTCTGTCTAGGACGTGCGATTCGACTCTGAGTATTTGTGTCTTCAACGGGGCGCCCATTCATTCCAGGACGTGAATTTATTGGATAGGTATGTGGGGTAGCAGGCGGGGTATGCCCAGCATGAGCTGAAGAAAAAAAAGAGATACAGAAGAAATTAGTAAGAATACAAAAACGTAAAATCATTAAAATCACTCCTTAAGTTTAAATTAAACAAATTGATTACACATATTTCAATTAAAATAATTGAAATTAATCTATTCGAATAAATTAGTGTAAAAAAATTTTGGTACCATATCTACATTGTTCATCACAAGTTTAAAGTTCAGTTAATGAAATATTTATTATAAATCAACTAATATAATTTATATTTTAGCATCTTCAACACAGAATTTTTTTCTCAAAAGATATTCAAATCTAATGGAGGGGTGAATGCCTTCCTTAATGAGGAATAAAATGAAATATAATTTTTAGCTGGCAAGATTGATTTAAAGCTGTTCAGGGGGTGATTGGAGTCTTGTCGATTGGTGTATCGATTTGCGATGGATCTAGTGTTTCACTAGGGGGAACGAGGAGGCTGAATCCATCAAGAGTAACGTGATGCTACATTCTAAATATTCCAAATTGGGTATTAGGAATAGGCGCATTATAAGTAGCAGAGAGTGCCAGCGCGAGTGTTTCTCGAGTCTTCCATGGTATTATGATTCCATCATCCCATAGGCGCGCTGAACTGATGTAAGGACTGCCTTCTCTTTCATATTGTTCGCAGATGGGCTTTTTTATATTTTCTATTTCTTGGGTAGATAGTTTTTTCCCTTGAGCACTCAATTGCTCCATTTTTACCTGTGAGAGTACTCCTGCAGCTTGTTCTCCACCCATGACGGAGATGCGAGCATTTGGCCACATCCAAAGGAAACGCGGTTGAAATGCTCTGCCGCACATGCCGTAGTTGCCTGCTCCAAAACTGCCCCCTACGATGACTGTAAATTTGGGGACCTTTGCATTGGCTACAGCTGTAACCAGTTTCGCTCCATCTTTTGCGATGCCACCCCATTCGTATTTTTTCCCCACCATAAAGCCAGTAATATTTTGTAAAAAGAGGAGAGGAATTTTTCTCTGACAGCAGAGCTCGATAAAGTGGGCGCCTTTTAAGGCACTTTCACTGAAAAGAATGCCGTTGTTACCGAGGATTCCAATAGGATATCCCCAGATATGAGCCATTCCACAGACTAAGGTTGATCCATAAAGCGATTTGAATTCATGGAATTTTGAGCCATCTACGGTTCTGGCTATGATTTCTCGTATGTCAAATGGCTTTTTGAGATCTGTTGGAATAATTCCAGCAATTTCTTCTGCATTGTACAGAGGCTCTTCAATTGGATTTCGTTCAACAGCAGTAGGGGGTTTTAAGTTAAGGTGAGAAATAATAGTGCGAGTTATTTCTAATGCGTGATCATCGTTTTCGGCAAGGTGATCGGTGACGCCTGAGTTTTTGCAGTGGACATCACCTCCTCCTAGTTCTTCTGCAGTAACGATTTCGCCTGTCGCTGCTTTTACGAGTGGTGGTCCGCCTAAAAAGATGGTGCCTTGATTTCTTACAATGATGGTTTCTTCAGACATGGCTGGGACATAGGCCCCTCCAGCTGTACAAGAACCCATAACAACTGCGATTTGAGGTATACCCAGGGACGACATTTGAGCTTGGTTGAAAAAAATTCTTCCGAAATGATCACGATCAGGAAAAACCTCAGACTGAAGCGGTAGAAAGGCGCCTCCTGAATCGACAAGATAAATGCAAGGAAGCAGGTTTTCTTGTGCGATTTCTTGAGCGCGGAGATGTTTCTTGACTGTGATTGGAAAATAGGTGCCTCCTTTGACTGTTGCATCATTCGCAATAATCATGACTTCGCGGCGATGGATGACTCCTATTCCGGTGACAATTCCTGCACAAGGTGCGGCTCCATCATACATTTCTAAGCCTGCAAGAGGCGAGAGCTCTAAAAAAGTGGTTCCTGGGTCAATGAGCTTTTTAATTCTGTCTCGAACAAAAAGTTTTCCTTTTTGTTCGTGTTTGATGCGAGCTGGATTTCCTCCTCCTTCCCTTATTTTTTTTAATTTTTCCTCTAGTTCATGAACGAGACTATGGTTTTTTTTACTATTTATTTGGAAGTCTTCTGTAGTTGTTTGGATACTGGATTTCAGAGGTGACATGGGGTCAGCCTAATCTAGGGTGGGTAGAAAACTCAAGGTATGGATGGGGGTTGATAAGAAATATTAAGCAGAAACTCCCTTGAGTAATGGGAGCTTCTGCTTAATATCTCTATTTCAATAGAAAGTTAACTTGATTTTTAGGCGTTTCCTACTAAACCACGGATATGCTTAGGCTTAGCTGGTTTTCCACTTTTCTTTTCTCTCTCTTTACTCCAACCTTTAAACAGCTTTTCGTCTAATGGAAGATTTGCAGGCAATCCAAATACTAAACAAAATTTTAGCCAGGGGATCAAAGTAGGCATCATGGCTAGATTTTCAATTTTTGAAAGCGCGGACTGCGAAATGCCTAGTTCTCCAGCCATTTCAATTTGAGTCAAATCTCGAGATAATCTTTCATCTCGAATAATATGACAAGTTCTGTGAGAAATTTCACGAGTATTAAACGATTTCATCTTGTCTCCTTAGAATTTTTATATTCATGAATCATGCGAATTTGAAGCAACCGCGCGAAAAAGTCAAATGAAAAATATGATAGATGGCATAGAACCATGATTTGATAGTTTTAAAATATCTCAGATATTTTTCGGAATAGGCTGAATTTTTGAGAAACCCGCTTGTTTTCTAAAGCAAAAAGGGCATAAGAATCTAATCTCTGGAGTCAGTCCGCAGTCTTAAGCATGTGATAGAGATAGTGAAAAGGAGCTTTATGCCATATAGAACGTTAAAAGTTAAATTAGATTCTCGGGGAATATTCATGATCAGTTTGAATCGTCCTGAGGTGAGAAATGCTTTTAATGAAGAAGTGATGGATGACTTAGCTCAGGCTTTTAGCGTAGATGCGACTCAGAAAAAGGTACGAGCAGTCGTACTCAGCGGAGAAGGACCTGTTTTTTGTTCTGGGGGTGATCTGAATTGGATGAAAAAAGCAGTAGATTTCAGTTTCGAAGAAAATTTAAAAGAGACCCGCAAACTGACCAAAATGTTCTCTATTCTAAATGAATGCCCAAAACCTGTAATCGGGCTTGTTCATGGTGCGGCAATTGGAGGAGGAGTTGGTCTTGTCAGTGTTTGTGATATTGTAGTTGCAGTTGCAGACACTCAATTTAGTTTAAGTGAAGTGAAACTTGGAATTGTTCCCGCTTGTATTGGTCCCTTTGTAATTTCTAAAATAGGTGCATCTCACGCACGGGGTTTGTTTTTGAGTGCAGAGCGTTTTAATGCAAAAAAAGCTTATGAAATTGGTTTAATTCATGAGGTAGTTGCAGATTTCTCAGGATTAAATGTCGTTTTGGAACAAAAGCTATCTAATATTCTCCATTGCAGTCCTCATGCAATGAGCGCTGCAAAACAGCTCGTCCTCGATCTGTCTTGGCCTGAAAAGCGCGCTTCTATGACGGATCCGTTAGAATATGTTTCAAAGACTCTTGCTGAATTAAGAATATCTCAAGAGGGGCAAGAAGGCGTTCGTGCTTTTTTAGAGAAACGTCAGCCATCTTGGCTTTTACAGGGTGATAGAAAGTGAATACAAAAGTCCTGGTTTCTAACCGCTCTGAAATTGCATGTAGAGTATTTCAAGCGTGTCGGGAAATGGGCTTGAAGACTGTCGGTATCTGGGCTCCCGGAGATGAGGAAGCACGGCATTTAACTTATGCTGATGAAATTTTTTCAGTCACGAGCTATTTAGATATTCCTTCTATTTTGGCGGCTGCTCAAAAATCTGGGGCTCAACTCATTCATCCTGGATATGGTTTCTTATCGGAGCGCCCATCCTTTGCAAGGGCTGTTGAAAACGCGGGACTTATTTTCATCGGGCCACGCGCCGAGACGATGGAATTGATGGGTGGAAAAATCGCCGCAAAAGAATTGGCTGTCAGAGAAAATGTTCCTACTCTTCCTTGGGCTCAAGTGAAAAAGGGGGAGGATTTGTCGATTGCGGCTCAAAAGGTTGGTTTTCCACTTCTTTTAAAGGCATCTTCTGGGGGGGGCGGTAAGGGAATGCGTCATGTGAATCGCGTTGAGGATTTGCACGACGCCGCAGAAAGTGCGAGCGCCGAAGCTTTGGCTGCTTTTGGAGAGGATTCGCTTTTTTTAGAGCGCTTGGTGGAGCGTCCTAGGCATATTGAAGTTCAAATTTTTGGAGATGGAAGAGGCGGAGGAATGCATCTTTTTGAACGAGAATGTTCACTTCAACGCCGGCATCAGAAAATCTGGGAAGAAGCCCCCGCTCCTCATTTGAGAGTTCAAACTCGAACCGCATTGTTCGAAGCAGCCCTGCGTTTGGTAGTGGCAACAAAATATAGAAATGCTGGAACTATTGAATTTTTGCTGGACGCTGAAGAAAATTTTTATTTTCTTGAAATGAATACGCGTTTACAAGTAGAGCATCCAGTCACTGAGCTAATCGTAGGACTAGATTTAGTAGAGGCACAAATTTTTCAAGCCTTGTTTCCTGATGAGTGTATTTTAAATCATTCCTATGCAGTGCGTGGGCATGCTATTGAAGTACGCCTTTATGCAGAGGATCCTGCACAGGAATTTAGACCTACTCCTGGAAAAATAGAGAAACTCCACTGGCCCACAGGAGCAGGAATTCGAATAGAAAGTGGAATAGAAGAGGGGCAAACGGTAGGAGTGCAGTTTGACTCGATGTTGGCTAAGTTGATTGTTTATGCTCAGAATCGTCCACAAGCACTGGCTCGATTGAGGTTTGCTTTAGAGGAAACTGTCATTTTAGGGGTAGGGACTAATCAAAATTACCTTCGCAGTTTAGCCGATCATCCTCAAGTTTGTGTGGGTAAAGTGAATACGGAATTTTTATCATCTGAATTTGGAGGGTTTTCTCCCGTTCCCTCAGAGGAAGATCTCGGTTTACTGGCATGCATGAGGTCAAGCGGGCTGGCTACGCAGTTATTTGTTCCTCAAAGCCCGCTTTCGCCTTGGATTGCTTTCTCAAAGAAGGGAAATAGTTTGTGAGCGACCAAGTAAAAATCTCTGGCAAAAATATAGCCCTTCCAGAGGTTGATTCACAAGAGTGGAAATTAACAGTCCGTCCAGGGGGCTGGGTCATTGCAGAATCGTCAATGGGAATTCGAAAAAAAATGATGCTATTCGAACAGAGAGGGTGTTTTAGCGTCAGCCTCGCAGGATATCTTTGGCTGGGAGAATGGGTTCAGCAGAACCGGAGTACAAGTGCGCAGGGAGTGGATTCGGACCTGATTGCCCAATTTCCAGGAAAAGTCCGAAAAATTCTTGTTCAAGTCGATGCTCTCGTTTTAGAAGGGGATCCCCTTGTTTTAATGGAAGCAATGAAAATGGAATTTTCTATTCGCGCCCCTTATTCAGGTCGCGTAACTCATGTTTTAGTTCAAGAGGGACAGCAACTTTTTCCAGGAGATCGATTGATTGAGTTGGAGGCCTCTGGTGAAAACTGATTTGGTTCAAATATTTGAAGTGGGTCCAAGGGATGGCCTGCAAAATGAATCTCATCTGTTTACTTTGAAAGAAAAGATTTGGTTTATTTCTTCATTGATTCAGGCCGGTGTTCGAAATATTGAAATAGGAGCATTTGTTAGGCCGGATCGAGTCCCTCAGATGGCAGATACAGATCAACTTTGTCATTATTTTTTTTCCGCTCCTAAACGCTTAGGTCTGGCGCAGGCATGGTGTTTGGTTCCTAATAAAAGTGGTCTTCAAAGGGCTCTTGAGGTAGGTGTCACTCATTTTGCAGTTTTTACAGCGGCTACTGAGACTTTTGCTAAAAAAAATATTGGCATGACGATCCAGCAATCTTTGAAAGAGTTTCAAGAAATATTGAGAGCGGCCCGTGTCGTTTTAGGCTCAAAGTTGAAGGTGAGAGGGTATGTTTCAACCGCATTTGGTTGTCCTTTTGAAGGCAAAGTAGCGCCCAAGAAAGTACTTTCTGTGATTGAAAAACTTGCAGCCTTAGGTGTTGATCAAATTTCAATAGGCGATACCATTGGAGTTGCTCATCCCGCATCTGTTCAAGCCTTAATTCAGCCGGCATTGAAGATGTTAGATAGAGGGCAAATTGCTGTGCATTTTCATGATACTCGAGGTACTGCTTTAGCGAATACTTTAAGGTCCATTGATTTAGGGATTAGAACTATCGATAGTTCTGCTGGTGGTTTGGGGGGGTGTCCTTACGCTCCTGGAGCGGCTGGGAATTTGGCTACTGAAGACTTATTGTTTATGCTTAATGGAATGGGAATGCGAACAGGTATTGATCTCGATGATTTTTGTAAAGTTACATTAAAATTATTTCGAAAAATAAAAAGGCCATTAACAAGCCGTTATTTGCAGACATATGTAGCTCAATTTGGATTGGAATAGCATAAAATTAAAAGGTGTGAGATAGATAGGTGACTGTGATTTACCTCAAACTTGTTTTAATCGTTTTTTGGTTGGTTTTTACATCCGTTATAGGTTCAGTTTATGCCATTTTAAGGTGGGGTGATTTTGATATTGATCGCAATTACAGTCGTTTTTTTTCTTGGGGGGCGTTGATGATTCTAGGATTAAGAGTCGAAGTAGTGGGTAAAGAGCATTTAGAATCTCAACAGCCTTGCATCTATGTTGTTAATCATCAAAGTGGTTTAGATATGGCAACATTAGGAACTATCTATCCTCGTCGAACCATTGTGATTGGGAAAAAAGAAGTAAAATGGATTCCATTTTTTGGAATATTTTTTATGGCTGCTGGAAATATTTTGATTGATCGCAGTAAAACTTCAAAAGCAGTCGCTGGACTTTCTCAGGCAGTAGAGACGATTCGCCTGAAAGGCGTATCTATTTGGATTTTTCCAGAAGGAACTAGAAATCGACAAGGAGATGGAATTCTTCCTTTTAAAAGAGGAGCATTTCATATGGCTATACAAGCGGGAGTCCCTATTGTTCCGGTTGTTTCCGGTTGTTTAAGTCCGCTTGTGAGCTGGAAGGAAAAGAGAATAAGGAAGGGGCTTTTAAGAGTTAAGATTTTACCTCCTATAGATACAAAAGGAATAAAAAATGTTGATCTTTTGGCAGAGCAAACAAGAGAGCAAATGTTAGAAGCTTTTCGAAGTCTTACAACTGTATGAATTTTATTCGATTATTAATTTTTATTATCTATCTTAGCGTTATCGGCTGTTCTACTTCTTCGAGAAAAGTTGATTATCCATTACATCAAATTTTATTATATAATCTTCATTTAAGAAAAGTATATGAAGAGGGTCATCAGTCAGGTTCGAATTTAGACTGTGAGTCATTAAAAGATTTTTATCGGAATATTGATTTTAGGTCGTTGCGGGGATGTTTGTTGAATTCTAGTGAATTGCAAAACTCTAGAGTCGCTGATTATGATTTAAAAAGAGAAAAGGCGCCTTTTTTAGAAATAATAGAGGATAAGAATTTATCTCCTTCTTGCTTGAAACAGTTTTTGTCTCAAATACCTGTTCCTCGTGAAATTATTTTTCAAACTCAAGAAGAGGGACGTTTAAATTGCTATCATGCTCAGATTAAAGTTTTTGAAGACTCATTATTAGGTATTCCAGCTTTTTTTTCTCGGGTTCATTTGCATATCGATCTTGAAACTTCTCAAATTCCTCGGACCGATGAAGACTGGGTATTTCTTTTGGGAACTTGGTCTATTACTCCTTTTTTTGAAGAAAAAGCTGGAGAGAGAGTCTTATTTTCAAATCGCCTTCCGAGCGACATTTGTAGCCAATGCATCGGTGAAAAAAATCTTTTTCATGAAAAGGATATACTTCCTCAATTATGGCCATAAAGAAGTTGATGATTCAGCCTGAAAATAGACAAATTGTCTTTTACGAATCCATAAGTTGAGTTAAGTTTCTCAAATGTCTACTTGGGTAATTGTGAGTTGGATTTTTGTTGCGATTTTAACGGGTATTAATGTTTTCGTTTTTCTTAAGCTAAAGCAGGCAAGCGAACAGATGATGCAGATGGCATTTCCGGGTGCTAAAAATATGAGCGAGGCCATGGAAAAAATGCAGCAGATGACTCGAGGATTTAACCGCGGCCCTCAATCAGGACGTGGAGGGGGCGGTCAAATGGATTCACAGCTCAAGGCAGCAATGGATATGCTGCAGAAGATGCAAAAAAGTAAAAAGAGATAAGGATTTGAATTAAAACTTAGCCCAGTTTTTTTTGTCTTTTTGATAGGCTGTTGAGTCGCTTCTTGTCTAAAAGTTCAAGGAAAATTTTTCGAAGTTCTTCACCTGTTTCAGCGGGTTCACCCAGTGCAACAAGCGTTTCTGCAAGAGTTTCAATAGTAGAGAGACATTCTTTACGAGGCTCTTTACGCAGTTCTTGATATAAAGAGGGGCCTGAATTTTGGATAATGGCTCGTTTGAGTTTCAGCAGCCAAGGATTTCTCCACCATAATGCTTTAGCCTGACTCCAACTGCCGTCCAGAACAACTAACCCATCGAGAGTCTCGGGTTGAGGAATAGGAATTCCTTTGCGCGAAATAAATTGGAGAATGGAGTCTGTTTTATTTTCCCGAATTCCGCTTCCTAGGTAGAGTACTGCCCAACGAGCAGGAATGGCACTTTTTCCTAGGGCAGCGCTCAAATTAGCCCAAGAAAGTCCTATTTTAAGAGTGGAGTTGGGGAGGGTCCAATGGGCTAGGAGTGCAGATCCAAGTTCATGGTCGGGTTCCTGAGGATGTTGGAGGATGAGAATCTGAAGTTTCGTGTCTATAGGGCGGAGGCTCGAGCAGACACAGAGGTCAACTAATTTAGAACATTTTGAGCAGGTCATAGATTGTCTATGCTGCACTCCAGTATTTCAGTCAATAAGAGAGTAGTACGGTCAAGAGATTCTGACGAGATCTGAGGGAATCCAGAACTCTGTTTCTGGTGTCACTATCCAATGACCGTAAAACTGCAATCCGAATACTTGCGAAAGTTCTTCTACTTTTTGGGTCAGATCTAAATCTTGAGTGGACGGAGTCGGTATTCCGGAAGGATGATTGTGAAAAAGGAAAATTCCGCGAGGCCGAAGGGCAAGGATTCTGGCAAAGAGCTCGGCTGGGTCACAGTTCACATGGGTGCGTGCACCTCGTTCCACTAAGCAAAAATCACCTAATTTGCCGGTTCTATGGAGTGGGACAAAGCCAATCCATTCTTGAGGCTGCATGCGTTCTTGGTATGAAATTTTTTTCAATGCTTGTTTGATCAGGAGAGGATAGGAGGATTTATCGTGAGTTTGTTGTTGGTGGCAACGGTAAACTGCGTAGCGTCTACCGATCTCAAAAGCTGCTAGAATTTTTGCTTGCCCCGCAGGGCCTAGGCCCGAGCAGTTGTTTAAATAGGCTCTTCCCGAAATTTCCATAGCAGTGAAAAAAGCATGATCCTGCTCTTTTGGGGAGAGGTTGCCGGGTTGATTGAGGATTTTCCATGCTAATCCTAGGCACCCTATGGGGGAGGGTCCTGAACCTAAGATCAGTGCGAGGCATTCTCTGAGACTCAGGCACTGCGGGCCCATCTCTAAACAGCGTTCTCTTGGTCTTTCATGGGTGGGAAGAGATAGAATCATCTTTTTCTCCTTCGCAAGAGTCAATCCCAAGATCCAGTATGAGATGGTCATGATTACTCTCACTTTGGGAGTTTGAGTCTGTATTGAGGACTTGGGAAAATCTGTGTCGCACCGGTTCTTTGAAATCATCATTGAGGCTGAGAAAGTGTAGACGCTAGCCTCCATTCCATGTTACTAAACCCAAAATATTAGATTTTCATCAACTCATTCAGATACGGAGAGATGGCCGAGTGGCTGAAGGCGCACGCTTGGAAAGCGTGTTTACAGGAAACTGTAACCAGGGTTCGAATCCCTGTCTCTCCGCCATTCTTAAGGAAGTTTCCAGGGTTCCATGTTTAAAATCAGATTTTTATAGGTATACTATGAAAAACTTTCTATTCTTTTTATGTTCGCTTATTTTATGCGCAAATTCTTCATTCGCAGCTGACAACTGCTTCCTCGCAAAAGAAGACGGGAAGGTACTCAAGTCAGAAGGTGATTGTAAGTCGCGTTATGCGCCAGAGTCCACATTTAAAATCCCTCTCAGCTTAATCGGATTTGATTCCGGTATCTTGCGTGATGAACATAAACCTTCTTGGCTTTGTAAAGAAGGTTGCGATTATTTTATAAACGTATGCAAAGGAGACCATAATCCGCGCACATGGATGAGAGATAGCTGCCTCTGGTACTCGCGGGTTCTTACCGGTAAGCTTGGCATAGATAGATTTCGCGAGTATATCAAAAAATTCAACTATGGAAATATGGACCTCTCTGGCGATAAAGGCCAAAATAACGGATTAACTCATTCTTGGATCTCTGGTTCACTTCAAATTTCACCCGAAGAGCAAACGGAGTTCTTGCAAAAATTTGTAAATCAAAATTTTCCTATAAACAAAATAAGCTATGCTTATACGAATAAGATCGCATTTCTCCAAGAACTTCCCGGTGGATGGAAACTCTATGGAAAAACAGGTAATGGAAGACAGCTAGATGAAAATAGAAAAAAAACCGAACTGCAGCACGGCTGGTTCGTGGGTTACATCGAAAAAGGCAAAAGAAGAATCGTATTCGCCAAACATAATTTAGACAGTAAGGAAGAAAATATCTTTGCTTCGTTTAGAGCTAAAAATGAAGCACTGATAAAGCTTTGGTATCTTATCGATGAACTTGAAAAATGATGGAACTAAAGTTCAAAGCTAATGGCGCTGCCTTAAGGATAATAAAAAAAAATGATTTAAATTTAGTACGCTTATTGAATACTGGACTCTGCAGTAAAGCTAGAAAAGGACTATTGGCTTCAGTTGCTTCACGAACAGGATTAATTCCTTTACGTCGTCCTCCGAAACTCCATCTACGAAATCATACTCCGCGTGATTTCGATTCGTCCTACAGGAATCCAGAGGTAGTCAGCATCTTTCCTCGCTCCGTCACCTAAAATCAATGGCAATGCCTCAATTGTGTAAAAGTGAGCCTCAGCTCCGGATGTGCGGTATCCCGAGGTATAAAGCAGAATCGTGCAGAGCTTAAGAACTGCGTTAGGCCGAAATAAACCGAGCATCTGTGGAACTGCCTATGACAGCCGGGTCGCGTGTATCACGCTCTGCAATCGCAATAAGATTGCTGATTTCCATCGGTCCCGTCAAGCCTGATAGTGCCCGAAGTCCGATATCACCCACCACCATGAGGTCAACATCGCTCTCCACCCCCTCTTTTTGACGGGCAATAGAACCTGGCAGAGCTCCAAGTAAAGGGGGTGAATTCGATTCGCACTGAAATACCGACGATTCCCGTCTTTTCTCGCCTTGATAAGATCCAGTTTGAGAAGAGTCGATATCTCTTGCTGGACGGCCCGGATGATCACGATTCGAATTCTGAAAGCACGGCCAAAAAAAGGAGAGCCGAAACTCTCCCTTTAAAACGATAATTAATAGAATATCAGGAGAACCGAAGTTCTCCTTGCCGTGCGCACTTCACATAGGATTAGAAATCGTATTTTAGCGTAGCCAATGCTGCAAGTGTATTGAAATCTATAGGGTCAATGGACAAATGAGCAAAGTTTAATTGAGGGCTGATCTTAAAACCACCTACAACATGAATGTCATATCCCACATACGCACCTACTGCTGTACCATTTTTCGATCCAGAAATGCTTCCAGAGAGTGCTCCACTTCCGCTAGCTTTTGCGGTGAGATTAGCGAGTCCAAAAATTCCACCAAAAAAAAGATTGGAAATGGGTGAATACTCAGCAGTTGCAGCATAGATGGACGCAAATTCTTCTGCCGAGTAGGTTCCACTAATTCCCAAAACATTATAAGATCCAGATGTTGAAAAAATCTTTGAGGTCAACCATCTTGCTCCAATATTGAAATCTTTATTGATCCGATACTTTGCACCTAATCCATAACCAAATGAAGTTTCAGGATTGTATCCTTCTGGTCTGCTTACAGGAATAATCATTCCAGAAAGGAGTTCGACTGTTGCTCCCGATCCATTAGTAGATTTCAGTTCGGATTCAGAGGATGCTGAAACGGTTGAATTAATACTTGGTTGTTCAGTGGCTGCATTTGCTTCTAATGCAGTTAAAGCCAACATTAAACTAAAATAAATACTTTTTTTCATTGTTACTGCCTACTCTTTCTGTATTTATAAATAAGATACATGATAATATTAATTAACTGTTGTTTTATGTGATATTAAAATTTTGTACTTGACACGTTTGCACAGTTTAGAGGGGAGTCGGTCCCTCTATAAAATGGGGCCCAGATACCTGATAGTAGGAGCTGTTGAAAATTCTAAAGATCAAGAGGCATTACTCGCCTCATGAAATCATCAAAAAGCGGCACGGTGAATTCAGTATCCCCATAAGATGGACTATAGATCATTCCTTTTTTAAGTCTGACACCGAATGGTTGACAAGCTCTAGATAAAATTTGCGAGTCCAATGAAACAAGTATTATTCCTGAAAGTAAGGTTTCAAGAGCAAAAAGTGATTCGGCAAAAATTTGATCGGACCAATCCGAATCTAGTTTTTGTCTTTTTATCACTCGGCAAGACTCTACCCGAACCAATTCACTTGCGTGTGGGTTTTCTAGAGAATTCCACTCATTGTCTGACAATTGAGGCGTTTGATTGAAAAGACGAGAAATGAGTACAGAGGTGTCAAGAAAAGCAGGCATTAGCGGCTGTCTCGATCTTCTTGCAGGAGCTCTAGAATCGATTTCCTTGATTTGGAGGATGTAGCAATGGGTGCTCGAGTATCTTTCACATCGGAAAATGGCCTTTGAGCTCGAACGATTTTTAGTTGATTTTCTTCCCGTATTCCTTCAATTGAGGCGATATCTTTTCCGTGATTCGTTACAATAATTTTTTGTCCATCTTGGGCCTGTTTTAGTACTGCAGATAAATGGGCCTTTGCCTCGCTAACACTGATGCGCCGTTTTCCTAAGGGGTGGTGAAACGGCCGTTTTTTGGTTCTGGCTATTTTCGCTGTTTTTTTAATTCTGGTCTCACTATGACTAGATAACGATCTAATTAATGAAATCGCGCAACAGTAAATTACTCAAGCCGGTGATAACCTGGAAAAGCTTTTCGCACTTATTAAATCTAATGGATATCGGTTAGTTTGTAGGAAATAATCATAGGATAATCCTCTCACGAGCACTCATTATGATTTTGAGGTTTTCTTATGATTAAAAAAATATTCAGTGGCCCATCGAGTGAGAAGATGCCGGTTCTTTTTATAGGTCACGGATCTCCGATGAATGCGATTGAAAGCAATCCCTATACGGTTCAGTTGGGTGAACTAGGAAAAAGATTTCCAAAACCACGTGCGATACTTGTTATTTCAGCGCACTGGTTGACAGAAGGAACTTGGGTTACAGAAATGGCGAAGCCGAAGACTATTCACGATTTTTATGGATTTCCACAAGCGCTTTTCGACGTTCAGTATCTAGCCCCAGGAAGCCCAGCAATTGCAAAAATGATTCAAGAAACTATTCTCAATCCCAAAATCCATGGAGATCTGGAATTGTGGGGACTTGATCATGGATCCTGGGCCGTGCTTCGCCACATGTATCCTCATGCTGATATTCCTGTCATCCAGTTGAGTCTTTCTATCGAACAACCTCCCGCGTATCACTTGAGGTTGGGGCGTGAACTTGCGGAACTTCGGGATAAAGGAATTATGATATTAGGAAGCGGCAATCTCGTTCACAATTTAAGCCAGATTCGTTGGGAACCGCATGCAAAACCCTACGATTGGGCCGTGGAATTTGATGAATGGCTGAAAACCCAGCTGAATCAACGTGATTTTAAGTCGGTTCTTAATGGCTTTCATTCTACTCGTGCTGGTCAGCTGAGTGTGCCCACCCTAGATCACTATTTGCCGTTGCATTATATCCTGGGTGCTTCTGATGAAAAGGATCAATTGAACTTTGAATATGAAGATCTACAGAATGGCTCTATTTCGATGCGGAGTTTTAGTCTGAGTAGCATTTGAAAGCGTCGGAAATAAGTGCTAATCCAGCTGCCAAATTCTTACTAGCATTTACTATATTCATGCGTCTGGGATCTCAACCTATAAGTTGCACTAGCGTGATATCTAGAACTGATAACAGTCCCAGAATAAACTGGAATTAGTTTTGGGCTTGCAGTATGTGTGAGAACATTATTTTGAGACCTCTTGAAAGCAAAGTAAAAAAGTTGGTTACTTTTTGAGCAACAATATTCTGGCAATTGATGGAGCAAGTAGGCGGCGTATTCGACCGCATTTAGTATGAGCGAAATGAATCTGAATCATTCGGAAAATCCCGTCCAAGCGATACTTGATTTTCTCTCTTCTTTGGAGTCTGGTGATTTTTCCAAGTGCTTAAGTCGATCTCAAGAGCCAAACATTTTTTCTCCTATTATTGACAAGCTGAATCAATTTAGAAAAACTCTCCAAGTCCAAGCGGAGAACGCCATCGCTCAGGGTAGATATTCAGAAATTTTCTTTCGCGCTATGATTGACAGTCCGAAGGAGATTATGGTCTTTGCGCTTGATAGGGACTTCCGGTATTTAGCGTTTAACCCGAGTCATAAGCAGACGATGAAGGCGATCTGGGGGTTCGACATTGAGCGAGGCATGAACATGCTGAATGTAATTCGAAATGAGAGTGATAGGAAGAAGGCACAGAAAAATTTTGAGCGGGCACTTTCGGGTGATCACTTTGTTTTGACCGAGAAATATGGTGACAGTGCGTTGAAGCGCCATTTTTGGGAAGATATTTATAGCCCTATTTATGATGAGGAGCAGCAAATCATTGGGCTTACAGTTTATGCAATAGATATTACCGAGCGAAAACAGGCGGAAAATGAATTAATTGCCTCAAGAGCTGCAGTTGAGCTTGCCAAAAATAGAACAATATTTCTTGATCTTGCAGCCCATGAGTTGCGTAATCCTGTCGCAGCAATGTCTGTTTTGCTACAGCTTGTCCAGAAACAGACCGAGAAAGGGCAGCCTATCAATCCAACTATGATCGCGAGACTGCGTGATCCGGTAAATCGCCTGACCCACCTTGTTGTCGATCTTTTAGATGTGTCACGTTTGGAGCGCGGGCTTATGCTTTTGCGTCCTGTGCCAGGCAATATTGTTGCTCTTATCTCGAATGGTATCGATGAGTTTCAGCTTCGATTTCCAAAACGTCGTTTTAGTTTTATTAAGCCTCATCAGATCATTGAGTTTCATTTCGATCCGGTTAGGATCAGTCAGGTTTTTTCCAATCTTTTAGATAACGCCAGTAAATTTACCCCTGACAATAGTTTGATCGAAATTACTGTCGCGTCATTGCCAAGTGTCATTCGAGTATCTGTCATGGATTGCGGCCCAGGTATCCCGAAAGCGCAAGTCGCTACTCTTTTTGACGCGTTTTCTAGAGGAAGTTCCGGTGCAGTAATTCGCTCCAGTGGTCTTGGTCTTGGCCTTTCCATCTGTCGTGGGATCATGGAGCAGCATGGTGGAACGATTGGGGTGGCGAGTGAACAAGGTCAGGGGAGTTGTTTCTATTTTGAATTTCCAAAAAAGGGCTCTTAATTGTGATTAAAACAAAGGATTCAACCTCAAAGATCATTTTAATTGTCGAAGATGATAGTAATATTTTATTTGCATTATCTCTATTTCTTGAGGGCGAGGGCTATACCGTTTTTGGGGCTGAGAATGGTTTGGTTGCTCTTCATTTATTGAGAGAACACGGTATGCCGCATTTAATTTTACTCGACATGGTAATGCCGGTCATGGATGGTTGGGCGTTTGCCCAAGAGTTTTCTGCCTTATACAATGATCAAGCACCTATTATCATTACTACAGGTGCAGCTGACGCTGAACAGCGGGCTAGAGACATTGGTGCTGCCAGTTGGATCGGGAAGCCTTATGATCTGGATGATCTTCTCAAGATGATTCAAAAGTATGAGCGATAGATCTGGCAGTTGTTTCATTTCCAAAAGAGTTTGAACTCCCGCTGATTTTTTCGATCGCCCAGTTGCCTTAAGTCGATTAGAGAAGGCACAGCAAAATGACGCTGTAAACGCCACCAGGAGATATTCTGTAAATCGGGTATATTCTTCAACGTGAAGAGCTGTGCTTGCTCGCTATTGAGAACGAGGATTGCTTTATTTTGAAGAGCTTGGAGAGCTTCTCCTGTTGTGTGGAGTCGAAGTGCTGGATTGCTAGTTGCGACAGACAGAAGTCCTATTTCATGCCAGATGTTGCGATCAGCATCAAGAAACGCTAGTTTGCGATTAGGAAAACGCTTTGTAATGGTACGCAGGTTCTGGATATCTTTTTCGCCGAGAGAAAGAGCACAGATGCGAAGCGCAAAAATTAAACCTAGCGCAGAGAAAGCTAGGGGGATAGGGTTTATTTTTTTTGAGTTTGATAAAAACCATCCAGAAGCGATAAAAAAAGATATCCCAGTAATTATAGTAAATAAAATTCCAAAGTAATTAATAAGACCGGTTAATGTAAATAAAATTGATATGGTTAGTAGACCCAAACCGATTAAAAGTCCGTTGAGTTTTACAGTCCATCGCTTTAGCTTGTCTGTACAGTCTTCAAGTCCCCAGTCAAGTAATAGAGCTAATGCAGGAATTAAAATATAAAGGTAAGTTTCTGTTTTATATGGAAAAATGCTAAAAAAAACCGCTGGAATAAGACACCAGGAAAGAAGAAAAAATAATTTATTTTTGCTCATTTCAGGGATTCGTAAAAATATTGGAATAATTAGAAGTGAAAACGGAAGCGTAAAAGTAGAGAAGTCCAGCCACATATGAAGTAGAGATCCAGAGTTGCCTACTTGTTTACCTAAAGTTTCTTGTAGTATATAGTGGCTCCAAAACCTATCCTTGTCGCTAAACCAAATCAATACGAACCAACTCAATCCTGCAGCAACTCCAATCAAATGGGCTAAGTAAAAATTGGGTTTTAAAAACCAGGACCGAGGGCTACTTTCAGGAGTAGGACCTTTACCTTCTGGAGCGAAGAAAAGGTAAATAGAGTAGCCTAAAACGGAAAAAACAGAATAGAGTGGGCTTTTATTCCAAGCCGAAATACCAGAGACCAATAGTCCTAGAACCAACGATTTCATTTGTCCCGATTTGAAGTGCTTGAGAAAATAAAACCAAGCCAGGGAATAAAAAAAGACGACCCAAATTTCCATCTGTGCGCTTGTGCCGTAAGTCAGAGTGCCCGTGCACCCAGCGAACCAAATGCCAGCTAGGGGATATCTTTGCTTCGTTCTATTTAAATCATTTGAAATGGAGTCTAAAATTAAGCTTGTTAATGCTGTTGCTAATGCGGAGAAAAAAAATGTGCCGAAGAGATTAAATCCAAAGATCTTCCATCCGGTGATGATTGTCCAGTAAACCCAGGGTGGCTTGAAATAGGTCGTTTCACCGAACAAGTAGGGATGCAATACGATTCCTTGCTCCCACATCTCTTTAGCGGTAGCTATATAGACCTTTTGGTCGCCTACAAATGGGATAGAGTATAGCCATGCTCCTAGAGTGTAAGCAACTAGAACAATAATGAAATTTATCATTGGACCAATTTGTCTCAATAATTTTTCAAATGATCAAGTGAAGATCGTTATCATCTTAGATGTTTTGGCAGATGTTTTGGAAGATGTTCTGGCTTTTCCCCTAAGCTAAAACTAATATGAAAAACCATGAGCAGAAAAAATCATATTTTAATACTAATTTTTGGAATAATCGCTTTATTTTTTTCTGA
>CAIYTD010000026.1 GCA_903928955.1 Oligoflexia bacterium
AGAGCTAGAGCTAGAGCTAGAGATACTACTGAAGATGTCGATATTAATGGCGAATGGGAGATAGGTACAACAATAAGATTACCGCAAGCTGGTAATAGAACTAATGACCAGAGAAAAAAAAAGTATATACATAAATATTTATTTTTCAGCATAAGTTCAACCTATGAGAGATTATCTCATGAGTGAAGACAGAATCACATGTGTTCAATTTTACCCAAGTAATAAGATAATAGTTCCAATATAGTTAGAGTTTATGGTGGACCCTGAAATCTGGATAGGCTGCTAAGCTATGAAAAAGATGCTTGATAGAGGTCCTAAAGGGAATTCACAAATCGAGCTCATGAATATATCGATATCAACTATTTCAGTCTAAAGAGGCTCTGCGCGTCGCTCGAAGCAAACAAGCGACCCAGACGAAGAAAGAAGGTCAAACTACATAAGAACCAGGCCCCAAGTACGTTCTTATCCCCGTGTGATTGTTTTGATCAGTCTCGCTCTCTCTTTCCATTCCCAGGTAAAATCCTTTTCTTGCTCGAATGGGTTGAGTGGGATATGCCCTTTTTAATCACTCGTAAATAGATCTCGCACTGGAAATACGTGACACCCTCTAGAGTGTCGAAATCCGTTTAAATTCGCCCTGGTTTTTCCTCTATTGCTCATAATTAGTAATATTTAGTGGTGAGATTTTTGGTACCTCAAATTGACCTCAAAAAAAGTTATGACACAGGCCTTCTTCATGTAATTTAGTCTCAGCATTCAGGGGGAAGAAATTAAAAGAAGATACTCGTCGTCAGCAGGAAATTGAAAGATTGGAAAAAGAGCTCGTAGAGGACTTTGGGTGCGCCATTTCACCACGATCATTAATTGGACCTTATGGCTGAGCACTTACCTTCTAAGCCGAGTGAAATCTATTGATGAGCCATGGATTGCCATTATGGACACCTCGATTGATCTTGACACCCGCAAAGCTATTGTGATTTTGAGGGTGCGTCTATCGGCATTGCAGGAACGTGGTAGGGCCGTCAAGCTAAGAGATTGTCAGGTGATCTTTTTAAAAATCGTGGAGAATAGCTCTACTGGGGCGGTTATTGCGGATTGCCTGGAACGAGCATTTAAAGCATCGAGTAGGCCCATCGCTATTTTGAAGGACAGCGGGAGCGATTTGAAAAAAGGAGTGCTTATTTTAGGACATTTCATTGCAAATGCACTCCAAGCTGAATTTGGAAAGTCAGTTCATAGAAAAGTTTGCAACGACTCGCAAAGTGATCAACGCATTCCAGGAGGTATTAAAAAACAAAGGTCCTAATCAACAGACCTACCAAACTTCTTTGTTGATTTTACATTAGCTGACGGAATCTTCTCATGCCCGAAAAGAATCGCTAATTTATCGGTAAGCTCAAGTATGCCTTAGGGCGATCTTAGATTGGTGAATTGAATCGTATGGCTCTTATCCTCCCCGCTCTCTCTGGGGAACTCACTCCCGAAGATATTTCGATAGCGCTTGGGCAGATTTCTCATATAGACCTTCTGAAAACGGAGAAAAATGTCATTACCCATTAATCTCTTGCAACAGAGAAGGCGAGCTCAGGACTTCATGCATCGCACAACAGAGGTACTAAAAACGCCACCAACTAGATTAGCTGGACAGGAACAAATACTCTCAATTTTAAACGGATTTCGACAGGCTAGGTACCCTCTATCCCGTCACTCAGGGTGTAGCGAATGGTGTACGAAAATCCCCACATTCCAACGCAATTCTCAGTTCGCGTTGGTCCTTCTTTTAATTGAGTAAAGTCTATAAATATTCCCGAAGCAAGCTTTGGCGGAGGCAATATGTATACGATCCAATTAACAACCGTATCGGGGCTTTAAAATTTTTTTACGAGTCAATACAGGGCCGCTTCACATTCACAATCTAGACAGACGCATTTAATTAAGCTATTTCACTAAAAACAGGAGTTTAACTTGAATATCTCTAAAAATAGCGTCGTATCGATTCACTATACATTAACCGATGACCAAAAAAAGGTTCTCGATTCCTCTTCTGAGAAAGATCCCCTTGTTTATCTGCATGGATCTGGGGGGATTATTCCGGGCTTAGAACGAGCTCTAGAAGGCCTGCATGCAGGTGATCCCTTTCAAGTCACGCTTGCCCCCGAAGACGCCTACGGTCCTCGCGATGAGAAAATGATTCAAAGCATCTTAAAAAGTGAATTTAAAGAAAACGACAAAATTAAAGTAGGCATGTGCTTTCAAGTAAACTCAGAGGACGAACCTTTCATGCTCACCGTTATTGAAGTCAAAGACTCTGAAGTCATCGTGGATGGAAATCATCCTCTTGCAGGAATAACTCTCCATTTTGACGGCAAAGTATCTGAAATCAGAAACGCGACACAGGAAGAACTCAGTCATGGCCATATTCATGGCCCAGGCGGTCACCACCACCACTGAAAAACGAAACATTCAAGAAAAGTCAATTTGAAAGTTTTCTAGTCATTGCTTTTTGAGCTAAAAATAAATGAACTGAATAAATTTCTAGTTGCCGCGCATGCTTAAAAAAAAGCCAAGGCAAATGATCCAGCTTTTCTTTAAGCTGAAATCCTGCTTTTTGATAAAGCCACTCCACCGCTCGAGCGGAAGTACTAATCTCAGAAGGAAGTTTTTTACGGAGCTTTCTCGCAATACTCTCGTGCCAAATATAAGGACAACTCTGAATTGCAATTCCACCTTTTTTTAATAGCTCCGACTGAAGTTGAGGCAGTTTTATAGGATCATTCAACATATCTATTGTATTTAAAGCGACTGAAACATCCCATTGCCCGGACTGCAGCGGAAGATTTTCCAAATCCCCTACAATAAAATCAACATCTCCGCCTTTGCATTGATGAACAGGAATTTTAACCTCACGGGAAACCGGACCTTGGAGCAAATCTTCCGGAATACGCAGAGTTCCTCGGTAAGGCCCCCCCAACGCGAGATGCCTGCACAATGCAATGCTTGCAAATGAACTATCCACTCCTAAATAGGAGGACAGCGAAGACTGGAGTTGACGATAAAGGCCACCGACACCACACCCTAATTCAACGAGGTCCACTCCCTTCCTAGATGCCCCCTTGAGCTGAGAAACCCAGCGCTCGATCTGTGAAAAGGGTCCTTGATCCCAGTACTCACGCACAAGGGAGTCCATCAAAGGACTCCCTTCTTCCTTCGAAGGTTTCCACCAAGAAGGATGAAGATCATCACTCGACTTTTGAACTCTAAGGTAATGATTCATAAGATAAAGTGCATTAACTCGTTCTGCCTCTAGGTCTTCTTCAATATGTTCCTCTTGAATTTCCTCTTGAGCTTGTAAGTATTCAGAACGGTACTCCTTCGGGATCTCCGAATCAGGGACAAGTTTAGAAATACCTTTGACATGACTCAAAAGATAAAAACGAACATCTTTTACGAGTACAGCAACACCTTCTAAAATAGGAAAGCGCGCACGACAAGGAGCACAGATTAAAGTGCCATATCTGATGTCAAAAATAGAATCTGAGCCTCGAATTTGAGACGGATTTTTTAATTCCAAATTCAAGGAGCGTTTGCAACGAGGACACCTTAAGCGAGAGAGCGTTTGATTCAGCATAAAATGACTATCTCATCTCGATCCAACGTGTTATCGACCCCGTCAATGCAGAAACAGCTGCTGAAGCTGGAATAGTAATCACCCAAGCCCAAACAATCCTCCGACCCACTCCCCAGCGCACAGAAGACCATTTATGAGTAGCACCGACTCCCATAATTGCTCCAGTAATGGTATGAGTCGTAGAAACAGGTATCCCGAGATAAGTGGCAAAAAATAAAGTCAGTGCGCCTCCTGTTTCGGCACAAAAACCTCCAATCGGCTTGAGCTTGGTAATTTTCATCCCCATTGTCTCAACAATTTTCCATCCTCCAAGCAAAGTCCCTAAAGCCATCATGGATTGACAGGCTAGAACAATCCACAAGGGTACATGAAAAGTAGGCCCAAGAAATCCCTCCGAAAATAATAAGAGAGAGATAATACCCATCGTCTTTTGAGCATCATTGCCGCCATGACCTAAACTATATAAGGAAGCAGAAATGAGCTGGAGTCCTCTCCCCCAGCGGTCGACTTTACGAGGAGTAGATTTAGAAAAAATCAAATAAATCAGAGACATAAAAATAAAGGCTAGAAAAAATCCTAAAATGGGAGAAAGTACAACTGAAATACCAATCTTAATCAAACCAGAAAAAATCAAAGCACTCCAACCGTCTTTGACTAAAACCGCCCCGACCAACCCTCCCACTAGTGCATGAGAGGAGCTAGAAGGGATCCCAAACCTCCAAGTTATAATATTCCAGCAGAGAGAACCGACCAATGCAGAAAACAAAACAATAGGGTCTACGGAATCAGCCTGAATAATTCCTTTTCCAATCGTATTGGCAACATTTAAACCAAAGAACAAGAAAGCAATAAAATTGAAAAATGCAGCCCAAGCTACGGCTGCTTGGGGCCGAAGAACTCGAGTAGAAACCACTGTGGCAACAGAATTTGCAGCATCATGAATCCCATTCATAAAATCAAAAGCAAGGGCTACCGCAATAATCAAACCAATAAATATCATTCCGTGCTGCATATAAATCTCAATTTAATTCAGACAAAAAATCTACGCATATTCTAGAACAATGCCTTCAATAACATTCGCCACATCTTCACATCGATCGGTGACTGTTTCTAAAAGCTCGTAAACTTCTTTAATTTTAATTAATTGTCGAGTATCTGGTTCTTCTTTGAATAATTTTGCCATCCCTGACCTTAAAATTTGATCCGCTTCATTTTCAAGACGATTAATTTCAATGCAGTTTTTTAGAATTTGATCAGCGTTTTTAAGGTTTTTTAAACCGTTCACGGCTTTCTGGACACAATGAATCGACTGAACACAAACATCCACCAACATCTTTGTTTCAGGAGTAAACTGAGTAATTTCATAAAGCCAAATTCTTTGAGTAGCAGCATCAATAAAATCTAAAATATCATCTAGCTCTGTAATCAGAGTATGAATGTCTTCTCGATCCAGAGGAGTAATAAAAGTTTTATGAAGGAGGGCTATGGTTGTATGGGTAATTTCGTCTGCTCGATGCTCTAAATCCTTGATACGTTTAGCATAAATGCCTACCTGAGAGATGTCAGCTAACATTTCTTTAAATACACCCACAGCTTCCACACTTAAGTCAGCGCTCCCATTAAAAAGATCAAAAAACTTGTTTTCACTAGAGGCAAACCTCGAAAACATAGAAACTCCTTCAATTGACAGTCGAGGTTGCCCTTATACTCCTTTTTTCTTAAAATTACGCCATTCTTTTATTGTTGCCGCTCAAATCAGACCTCATACCACGCGATACATTGGAATTATTGATGCCGAACGAGATCAAAGATCGTTTGACATTACTCCCTATCTTTAATATGAGCTTGCAAGAAGAGAATAAAAATTTTCAAAAATACAGGGGGGAAATATGAAGCATTTTAAAAATAAAATATCGTTTTTAAGTTCCATTCTTTTATTCATGATTTTTTTTGGAGCCATTCCTGCAAAAGCCACGCTTCCACCGATTGAAGAATGCGTTGTAGAATTTAATGGAATCCTTGACTTTGGAAGAATTCAAAAAATGTTAAAAGGTCAACTCATTACTTCCATCAGTAATAATTTTACTAATGTGGTGATTATGGGTGAAGATGGCTGTGAAATTCACGCTAGAATTGTCACTGAAACGGATGAAAATAAATATCATGGACAAAGAAAATTTGGCATAGCAGATGTGCGTGCCATCAAAGGCTGCACAAAAAAAATAGTTGATCCAGTCATTTTTCAATCACGGATCAAACTATTCAAAAAAGCTGCTACAACAATCCCTCATTTAACTGAAAGCCTTAGCGGCGGAGCTTGGGTGACTCAAATAGAATACCTTGGAACCCAAACTGACAATGTCAATTTCATGTTTCATGGATCCAATGGCATGCTCATCGGACTCCAAATCCAACAAGACTAGTATTCTATTATACAGAAATGGATCAGCTCTTGAACATCAGGCTGATTCCATTTCTGATTTAAAAGTAAATAAACCCACGACGCAAGCGTCGGGGCCTTCATGTGCTAGCGCTCCGGCTTTCCCTTCGGTCGAGAAACTCCCTTCGGGAAAAGCTCCGCTTGCACAGAATTTTGTGCTTGTTCTGAGTGCT
>CAIYTD010000027.1 GCA_903928955.1 Oligoflexia bacterium
GCCAAATTCCTCGATCTATTGCTTTTGAAACAGGCAATGCACTCGTTCGAAGATCGATTTTAATTGCACTTTTTACCTTTTCATCTGTTTTTATCGTTGCTTATTTGTTCATCCAATCCATTGTGAATCCAATTCTTACTCTTAAAAGGGCAACCCGAGAGATTACTGAAGGTAATTTTAATGTCAGCGTACATGTAAACAGTACCGATGAAATGTTTGATCTTTCGAACAGCTTTAATGCAATGGGAGTAGAAATAAAAAGGAAACTAGATAATCTCTCAAAAATAAATAAATCGTCTATCATTATTAGTTCTACCTTAGATTCAGATAAACTCTTAAATTTTTCTATAGACTCAGTCATTGACTTGCTCAATTGTCAGCGCGCTATTACTTGGTTTCAAGCTAAACACCAAACTCTCTCAGTACAAAGAAATTGGTTTAATCAATCCCCTAGTTTTTCGCGCGAACAATTAGGGAAAAAAATAAAATACTATACCGAACCTACACTGCTTCAAATAGAAAATATCAAACTACTTGTTGCCCCAATTCGAGAAAAATCTAAAATCTCTGGATACTTTATCCTTGCTGAGAAGAAAAATGAAAAAGAATTTAATGAAGAAGATTTATTTATCGCAGGAACTCTATCCACAAGCATTGGAAGTTCATTTGAAAATATTAGATTATTACTTGAGACAGCAGACAAAGCGCGCATGGAAAAAGAATTAGAAACAGCAAAGCACGTTCAAAATACAATGTTTCCTCCGAATGATATCAATATTAAAGGATTGCGAGTCTGCAGCTATTATACGCCCGCTGCAGAATGTGGCGGAGACTGGTGGGGTTGCATGGAACTCCCAGATAATAAGATTCTTCTGACCATTGGTGACGCAACGGGACATGGTGTTCCAGCCGCAATGGTAACGGCAACAGCTAAAGCAGTATGCAGCGTTATTCATGCTTTAAGCGGAACTACACCTCAACTGACTTCCTCTCCGTCCACTATTTTACAACTTCTCAATAAAGCGGTCTATGAGTCGACTCATGGAAAAATCCTAATGACTTTTTTTATTGCGATATTAGATAAGGCAACCGGGAACCTCATTTACTCAAGTGCTTCTCACGATCCTATTTACTGGTATAAAGCTCCAATATCGACAGAACTTGGCCCTGCAAAAACAGACAGAAGTTGCCTAGATGCTTTACTAGTACAGCAAGGACCTAGATTGGGACAGGATCCTAATCCACTTTCCTATCAACAAGCCCAAATTAAAATGAACCCGGGAGATTTCCTATTACTTTACACCGATGGATTACCTGAAGGAATCAATTCTAACCAAAAAGAATACGGCGATCAAAGATTTCAGCGCTCCATCGTCAAGCACGCAGGAGAAACAACAGATCTCATTCGAGATCAAATCTTAGCCGATTTTCATAAATTTATTGAATCTGAGCCGCTGCAAGATGACATTACTCTAGCCATTTGCCAACTCTCAGCTATAAGTCAATAAAGAAACTAAAACACTTACCCATATTTAAATACCCTTGGAACGAGCTCCCTAACGCAATTAAAGAAATAATTTCAGTCTTTTTCCCTGGAAGTGAATGAACAATCACACAA
>CAIYTD010000028.1 GCA_903928955.1 Oligoflexia bacterium
ATTTTTTTATTATTTCTCTCTTACTCATAAACGAGTACACAGTTCATGCAGAATCCTGTGCCCGAGTAGAGGCTGTGTCAGGAACAGATTGCAATAGTTTACTTGCTCGGTTTAATTTGACACACTGCAGTTACGAAAAAAAAGATCAAGTCGACGCGCAAGTCAAGTGCCACGGTCCAAACTCCGCAACTGTCACTGCTGAAACTGCGCATGGTAAATATGATGGATCTTTCGAGTTAGGAGAAGAAATCTGGGGACAGCGCCCTTGGAACAAAGGCCCTACCCACTCCCAACAAAAAGAAGTAGTGGATAACAGTAAGAAACTCACTGACTCTAGCCAAGTTAAAAAACTCAATTCCAGAATTAATCTGAATTCTGAAAGTGCCGACGCAACGCCTGGCACCGCAAGCACCGCTCTGACTCCGGGGATCGGTCATTTGCCAGGTGGAATTACAATCACAGGCCTATTAGATGTCTACTTCGCCCATAATTACGCAATTCCACCTATTCCCAGTCTGACACCTAGCGTAAATGGTGGTCCATTTATTGTCCCAAAACCACAAAATACCCTACATGAACTGGACCTTTATTCAGATCAATTCTCTTTAAATATGGCGGAAATCTCGATCCTCAAAGATGATGGCGAACTCCGATTTAGGATTGATATCGACTTTGGAAATATCACTGACTATATTCATAGCGCCCATACTGGAAGTTCAACAGGTGGTATTACAGGAGTCGATGGAGTCACAAAAAACATCGATCAGGCAGTAATTACCTATACTCCCAACGCAGTGCACGGCTTAAGTTTTATTGCGGGAAAAATGCCTACTTTTATGGGAATAGAAGTTCTTAAAACTCAAGAAAATTGGAATTATTCGCGCTCCCTTCTCTATGCAATGGCGAACCCCTACTACCATATGGGATTTGGATTAGGCTACGTTTTTGTACCCAACCGACTCTCTACCACACTGTATCTCGTCAATGGTTGGGACCAAGTTTATTCCATAAATACCTCAAAAACATTAGGAATCCAAAACACTTGGACTCCTAGCAATGAAATTGTTTTCAATTTCAATGCCATTTACGGCGCCTCGCAAGCAGGAGACAATGCAGACATGAAAGGCGAAGTGGAAATCAATGGAGTTTGGCTTGCGAGCCGCAACTGGAATTTTTCTTTCGATGCCATTGGGGGATGGACAAACAATGACATCTTACCGAATGGATCACGTGGAAATGCATACTGGGCAGGTGCGAGCATAGATCTAAAAAAGCGCTTCGGAACAAAATTTTACCTCTCTCCTCGAATCAGTCTCTTTTCGGATCCTCAAGGATATACAGCTTCTCAATTACCCCAATTTATATCTGAACTAACTCTGACAGCAAGCGAAACGATTCGAACAGGATTCGAAGTCCGACTCGAAACTCGAATAGATAGTTCAACTGCTCCAGTATTTCCGACAGGAGCAGTAATAGGCCCTTATACCCAACTGGTCTCTCTGCTCGGCTTTCTGTTCTCGATCTAAATATCAGGCCGTACCATCTAGGATTTTAAAACTATGGTTAAAAGAAACTATTTTTCCATTCCTTTCATATTAATAGGAATAACTCAGCTCTCAATTGGATGGGCCTCTCCCAGTCAAAATGTTCATCTTGGATATCACTGGCATCTTCACCAACCTATTTATTGGCCAGCCCCTATTCCCAATTCAAGTGAGATTCAATGTGCTGCAGATTCATTCGATCTCAAAGCATTAGGAGGTGGAATCTATCCAGGAAGCACTCTACCTCATCCTCAGAACAATTTAGCATGGGGAGATCAGGGATCTTATGATGCTATTTTCACACAACCCGATCGAGTAGCAATCTACCAGGACAGAGGTCAAGAAAGTATAGCTACACTCTATTCCTATCCAGATGCCGGAGCATCCATCTCTTACTCGGGTTCGCTCATGGATAACATACAAAGCTGGGGTAAAAATAGTCGTTTCGGGTATCGACCCCACTGGTATGACGGTTATCGAGAAAGCCTGCGATGGAAAACAAGCGGAGGATTTCCGAAAGGCGATCTTGTCGGATTCACCTACCACCATTCACTTGCCCCTCTTCTTTCGCCAAAAACTTTTCAAAAAGAACTCCAATTTTTTAAGCAAAAATGGCTTGAAATTTGGAATGGAAATTCAGCCCCTGCTAATTTCACAAAGGGATTTTTTCCAACCGAAGTTGCATTTTCTGAAACGCTAATCCCCATTCTTGCAGCAGAAGGCTATGAATGGTCCATTATTGCAAATGGACATCTTGCCCGAACCTGTGAAAATTACCTCAATACTGGCATTGCTCCGATGCACTCAACAGAGACTTGGAATACCAACCCTCCGAATGCTGCAGATCTGCAAAATCCTGCAGTTCCAGCTCGTCAGTGGTGGTCAGGCTCGCTCGATGGCAGGGGAGCAAAAATACCAGCTCCTTTTGCCTATCAACCCCATCAAGCTCGACATATCGACCCAGAAACTGGAAAAGAAACCTCCATTACGCTCATCCCAATGGACGAGGTCCTCAGCTACATGAATGGGTACTCCAGCATGGATACCTCCATTATTGATCAAAAAATCGCCCCTTGGAATAATCAGAATCAACCTAGCCTAGTCCTTTTTGCTCATGATGGAGACAATGCATGGGGCGGAGGATACAGTTATTATCATGATTCTGTTCAAGGACTTGCAAACGATGCTTCTAAAAAAAACTATAAAATGACTACTATTCAACAATATCTATCAGACCATCCTGTCAAAAAAAATGAATTTACGCATATCGAGGATGGAGGATGGGTTAATCCAGAAGGTGACTGGGGAGACCCACAGTTTGTGAAATGGCTCTATCCCCCTGCACGGTCTCCGAATGACCCAAAATATCGAACCAACGATCCTAGATCCTGGATTGATATTGAAAATGGATTTTCTAGCTCCTGGAGAAGCTGGGCCATTATCAATGCGGGAGCAAATCTTTGTGAGATGGCAGAGCAAGTAGGTGGAGAGCACAATCCGAACGTCCAAAAGGCATGGACTTACTATTTAGCAGGATTAGATAGCGGTTTTCTCTATTACGGAGACTCACTAGACGATCCAGTCAAACAATCGCTTGCTCTCAACGAAGCACTGCCCTATATACAGGCTGCTCTAGGCAACTCATTCGTGGACCTGACTCCTCCTACTATTTTCAAGCCCCAACGCTGGCCTTACAATCCAGGAGGCATCGGATGGGGAGTGACAACGCAGTATCACGATATTGGACTGAACGGGAAAGCTGCCCACTCGTCTGATTTTTATATCTGGACATTTATTTATGATTATTCATCTGTTCCATCAGTCCTACTCAAAACAAGAACAAGTACAACGGGCACCCAGTACCCCAATCATAAAGATTATTTCACCTATCTGGGTGGACCCTCTGTCACTTCTTGGAAATCAACTCCCATGAGCCCACGCACCATTGATACCAAATTCACTGGAAACCCGCCTAACCCTAAACTCAACTATTTCATTCTACCAAAAGTGATTTCAGACCATTACTGGGCGAAAGTGACTGGCTATCATGACGTACTTATGGATTATTACATAGAAGCAAAAGATTCTGCAGGAAATATCTCTAAATCAGAAATAGCGCATGTTTGGATTGGACCTTACAATAATTAGTAAAAAAATATGTTCACGAGAACATCACTTCGCAAGCATTTTATAATAGTCAGGAACTTGAATTTTATTTAAAATAATTCC
>CAIYTD010000029.1 GCA_903928955.1 Oligoflexia bacterium
TGCAAAAAAGAGTCTCACTTGCGAGGACATTAGCACCCAAACCGAGCTACCTCTTATTTGATGAGCCTACGACCGGACTTGACCCTATTACTACAAATGCAGTGACTGACTTAATTTTCACCCTCTCACGAAAGCTTCAAGTTACCAGTATTGTTGTTTCTCATGATATGGGCTGTGCCCTTAAAATTGCAGATCAAATTTTGATTCTAGATCAAGCCAGAATTCTTGCACATGGTTCCGTTCGAGAGATCAAAGAATCCAAGGAATCTCTTATTCTAGAATTTTTAGAAGAAACTAGGGCATTACTTCCTTATGAAGAACGAAAGGAAAATAGAACTTTATGATTCAAGTTTTTCTTCATCAGCTAGGTGGAGTTTTCATTTTTTTTATTCAAGTCATTCGAACTTTTTTCATAACAAAGGGAAATTTTAAACCTATTTTAGCTCAAATAGCATCTGTTTCGATTCGTTCCATTTCAACCGTTACTTTTGCTGGAATTTTTGTAGGTGCTATTTTAGTTCTACAATTTCATTTAATTTTAAGCAAATACGATGCAGAATCTTTTTTAGGGGGACTGAATACATCCACTGTCGTCCGAGAAATTGGTCCACTGATTATTTCATTTCTATTAGCTGGAAAAATTGGAGCTTATACAGCTGCAGAACTTGGCACAATGCGAGTCACAGAACAAATCGACGCTATTGAATGCCTGGGCACTAATCCCATCCAATATCTTGTAGTCCCGAGAATGATTGGAATCATGATCTCTAATCTCATTTTACTCGTTATTGGTCTGATGATTAGCCTAGGAGGCGCTATGATGGTAGCTACCTGGGTATGTCATATCAATTATTTAGAGTTCATGTCTAGCATTCCTCGATTTACGTCTCCCTGGACGATCTTAGGAGGAGTACTGCAATCCTTAATTTATGGAACTATCGTTGCAGCAGTCTCGTGCTATCAAGGATTTACTGCAACCGGTGGCGCCAGAGGCGTCGGAAAAGCTGTAACTTTAGCAGCAGTTTATACAAATTTTTATATCTTATTAGCGAATTATCTCACAAGTCGATTACTGGAACTCCACCAAAACTATTTAGGAACCACCTAGATGAAAAACCAGAATTTAGCTTCCACTAAGGTCTGGATGAGAAGTCTGCATTTCATCGGAGCTCCCCTGCATGAGCACCTTGCAACGTGGAAAGATGCATGCGTTCTTCTTTTTCAAGTGATTCAACGCATTCCGCAGATCCATTGCTGGAGACTCAATGAGATCTCCCACTCCGTCGTACAAACTGGCTTAGGAAGTCTTCCTATTGTCATACTTTCAACCACTGTTGCAGGAGTCATTCTTACTAACGAAATTGCATGGCATATGAATGCTGCACTACATACAGTGACGATGATTCCTGGGTTTGCTGGTCAATTTATTTTTCGAGAACTAGGCATCGCAATTCCTGCGCTGCTGATGGTTGCTAAAGTCGGAGCTGCTACTACTGCTGAAATCGCGACTATGAAAGTTACCGAACAAATCGACGCTCTCAAACTCTTAGGAATTGATCCCATTCATTATCTTGTGTTCCCACGATTTATCGCAGCTATTCTTTCAGGGGCGTGTTTAAGTGTCATTTCAGTCTCGATCACCTTAGCCTGTTCCATTCTTATTTCAGTAATGAACTATCATTTTTCTGTTATGGAGTTTTTCAATGCCCTGCGTCACTTTATAGGCGTCAAAGATATGATTTGCGCGCTCGTCAAAGGCACCACCTATGGCGCTGTTATTCCAATTATCTCATGCACTTATGGATTCCGCTGTCAGGGTGGAGCAGAAGGTGTAGGAACAGCTACAACAAACTCCGTGGTTTCAGCTACAATTGTCGTCATCTTTCTCGACTTTTTTCTTACATACCTATTTACTCTGGTTCTTTAGAAAGGAATTACACCATGAAACTCTCAAACGAAGCAAAAGTAGGCGGTCTGATAGTCATGACATTAGTTCTTTGCTGTGTTTTTGCGTGGGTAATTGGCATCCAAAGCCCATTTCAACGAGCAGTGAACTTCTATGTAACCTATAACTTTGCCGGTGGAATTGAGCTAGGTTCGCCCGTCCGAGTTTCAGGCATCAAAGTAGGTAAAGTCGAATCCATTGAATTTTTTAAACCAATTGATCCCAAATTCATTTCTCTCCAAGAACCTGGAAGTAATGTCCTACAAGATGGGGAAACCCTAGCTCCCTTAAAAATAAAAATCTCAGTTCGCAAAGATGCAGCAGCTGGAGTACGAAGAGACAGTAGATTCTATATTAATCTAGCTGGAATTATTGGAGAAAGATATATTGAAATTACCCCAGGTCGCATCCAATCCCCACAAATATTAACCAATGACGTTGTAGCCGGAGTAGATCCACCCCGCATTGACCAACTGATCTCTCAGAGTTTTGATTTAGCAGGTAAAATTAAAGATATTATTGACGAAAGCAAAGGAGATATCGGCCGCTCCATCGAGTTACTCTACAAGCTCAGTAGCAATCTCAACAAAGCGCTGGGATGGGTTGATAAAAGTGCTATTTTCAAAACAGACCTCTCTCTTTTAGTAGGCAATTTAATTTCCATTACCTCAGATATCCGAAAAGTTACAGACCACGCTCATTCGCCCGATGGCGAAAAAACTCTCAAACTCCTTTATCAGCTCCTCTGGCGCTTAGAGCCACTCGATTCCGCTGCAATTCGTAGTTTTTTACAGAAAGAAGGGGTTAAAGTACAATTTTTTTAAACCAAATAAACAAGCTTTAAAGTGGACCCCGAAAACTGGACAGGTATTTAAGATATTTTTTTTTATCTTAAAATAGTCTAATACTTTGACTCATTTTGGCAATGCAATCACTGATTTTGAAGTGACTATGGCCTATGGAACTGCTCAGGAAAGAGGTCAGGCTCTTGGAGAATTAGGCGCAAATGTCCTTTTAAGTGCTGCTGGAGGAGAAGCTGCTCAAGCTGGGGCTGAGTTAGTTGGAGTTACTCGGACTTTAGGCGAGGCTGGTGCGACTGAATTAATTGGTCAGAGAGTGAATCGTGAACTTCGACATGCTCCACAATTTACAGAGCAAATGAATGTTGTGGATCATGCTGTTCGAAATATACAGGATTCTGCAGTGCCGATTCCAGCCAGAGGAGTACAAACTGAGGCATATGCTCCACGTCCAATACGACCTCAAGAAGCCGCAGGTAGATGGGCTGAATTTTTAGGAGAGGGTCCGCACACGAATGTTCATCCGAAAACGGGCCAACCTGATCCCAACAGACTGGTATCCAGAGACGGAACAAGAAGTATTCGATATGGTGATCACGAAATGGGCAGCAATCCAAACCGCCACCATTATCATGAAGAAACTTGGAGGCTTAATCCCGAAAATAATACAATGGAAGTTGATAATACCGTGGTGAGAGTACCAGAACAGGGGCGTCAATAATGGAAATCAGAATAACTAAGACGGTTTCTATGAAGATTGGCCAGTTTTTGGTTTCCTTTGAATCCAACTACGGGGCGGCAGAGGGCTTGTGGTCTGGCAAAGCTCCTGAATTGAATGAGAAGGCTGATGTTGAAATTGATCTCGGGGATGAATTGGTGTGGTCAGTTAACGTCTTCAGTTGCCTTGAAAAAAACCCAATACTTGAAAAAATGGACAAAGATTTTAGGGTTGTTGCAAAAATTGAATCTATTGAAGTGGATGGTTGCTGCGTACTTCGATTAGGAGATTCCATTTTGATGACTGAAATCGAAAATCTTCCAAGCTTGGAAAAGGGTACTTTTATCGAGTTGAAGCCACATGCAATTAAGTTATTTAGCTCTAATCTGTAAGCCAGAGAACTAGTTTCCTAGTTCTCCCCCTGCACCTCTAAAAAAACCAAGGAGAGACAGAGAGAGGAGGAAACTATCTAACCTTCATAGGGGCTGACATTTTGTACTTGTTCCGCAGTGAAATTCCCGTACAAATCGATAGTCAATCGAATCGATTGATGGCCAAGGATGGCCTTGAGAGCCATCATACCCCCGCCTCTCTTGAGAAAGTTAAAAGCAAACGAGTGCCTAACGTCGTAACATCGTCAGTGCTTCATTCCTGGATTCTTCTTCTGGCTAGCGGCAATGGTGTCGTCGATCTGTTCCCGACTGAGTAGCCATCCGAATTGGCTCATGAACACCCATTCCGAAATTCGAGGGAGTAATCGAAGGAATGCGGACAAGCTTGGTCCCATTTTAATGCTACGGTCAAACCCACTCTTGCCTTACTTCGCTATCCTATGCAGTGCAGTTAAAAATGCATAAGCAAGCCAAACCAATCTATTTCACAAAGGAGATTTGGGACCTCTTGGCCAATTCTGCTTGAAGACGATCGACCTCTGCTTGAACTTCTAGGTGACTCAAGCCTTGTTCCTCGGCCCAAACTTCAGCTAGGGCATTTGCCCAAGGTAATCCATGATCTTTTCGGGTTGCATAAAGGGGAACCCTTCTCAAATAGAAATCTTCTAAAAATAGAACCATCTCTGAACGAATAGAATACCGCAGTTGAGCTTTCAAATAAGGAAAGCCAGCGGGATCGTTTTCAGAATCGGAATCCATTTCCATGAGGGAAAGCGCATCTCCCCCGTAGCGACCCAAAAGCTTTTCAGGAATCTCTAAACCCCGATCCGATGCTAGGGATTTGATTTTCTGAATCGCTTCCACTGTAACTTGAGGATTTACGGGAGTGTCCGTCTGAGATCGACCGATCTCTCGGCTATCTTTTTTCCAAAACTTCAAGCCAAAATCAACCACTTCCCGAGCCATCGTCCGATGAGTCGTATATTTCCCCCCCGCAACAATCACTGTGCCCCCCGGACCTTGATCAATATGATGTTCACGACTCACCTTCTGTAAAACAGTAGCTTCATCAGCAGAACCTCCCATCAAAGGCCGGATACCTACATAGCTGCTTAAAATATCTGAAGGGGTCAGTTGAAGAGTTGGAAAATACTGATTCAGTAGTTCCATGAGGTATTCTACCTCTAAAGTTGAAACCTGTACTTGATCTAGATCTTCCTGGGTAGGGCCATCGGTTGTGCCGACAATGACCACTCCGTCCCCTAAATCAGTGCGAGGAATCACAAATGCAACTCGGCCATCTTTTGGGTGGCTCATCACAAAAGCACCTGGAAGGGGAATCCGCTTCAGATCAAAAACGAGGTGTACCCCTTTGCTAGGAGTCAGCCACCGCTTCCAGGTTTTCGATAGTTTAGCCCCCACTTGATCAGCCCAAGGGCCTGCACATACGATGGTGTGGTGGGCACGCAGAACACACTCTTTCTCATATTTCAGCCCATTCCCTGATAAGCCCTTCACTTTAAAACCTATAATTTGTTCGCCATCCCATACCGGCTCACTTGCCTCGATATAATTTGCAACAACGGCACCTTCTTCTTGAGCGGCCTTCAGAGTTTCTATGACCAGCACGTCGTCCCACATGGAAGCATCATAAAATCTAAAACCACCCCGAAGACCTTCCGTTTTTAAAAAGGGAACTTCTTCTAAAAACTGCTTTCTAGATAATCCTTTATGTAACCCCGGAGCTCGAAAGAGAGCCAACAAGTCGTAAAGCCAAAGACCAAAAGACATCAAAATACGACCGTGAGAATCTCCCCGATAAACGGGAAAGTAAAAAGGCAAAGGCTTGACCATATGCGGGGCAGTTTTCAGTAAGTGAGATCTTTCTGAAAGTGCCTCAAAAACAAGGCCAAACTCCAAATTTTGAAGATAGCGCAACCCACCATGAATCAGCTTTGAACTCCGAGAGGAAGTGCCAAAAGCAAAATCCATCCTCTCCACTAATGCAACTTTTAATCCCCTGGAAGATGCATCTCGAGCAACTGCTGCACCCGTGATTCCTCCCCCAATGATCAATACATCAAAGACCTCATCTTGAAACCTTTGAAGGGATCTTTCTCGGGTTCGAAATGAAAATTCTTTCATTCTTTTAGCGACTGAAGTGACAAGCCTAACTCGGCCAATTGATGAGAATTTACTGAAGAGGGTGATTCCGACATCAAACAGTGACCTTTTTGAGTTTTCGGAAAAGCCATGACATCTCGAATAGGTCCGACTCCGCAAAGCAATGCCGCCAAACGATCTACTCCCATAGCAATTCCTCCATGAGGAGGTGTACCATATTTCAGGGCTTCTAGGAAAAAGCCAAATTTTTCCTTTGCTTCCTCCTGCGATAAACCTAAAGCTTGAAACATAGCTGCTTGAATATCAGGCCTATAGATGCGAAGACTTCCGCCGCCGACTTCAACCCCATTCAAAACGAGATCGTACGCAGAAGCTTCAATAGCGTCTAAATTTCGATTTTGGACAAAATCTTCGAAGAATTCTGGACGTGGAGAGGTAAAAGGATGATGACAAGCGTAATAACGATTTTCTTGGTCATTAAATTCAAGAAGCGGAAATTGAACAACCCAAAGAAAAGCTGGCTTTCCGGTACCTAAAGGTGGAATGAGCCCTAATTTTTGGCCAACAACGAGACGAATGGCTCCTAAAGCATCCAAAACAATTTTATTTCGAACATCCGCTACAATCAAAACTAAATGACCCGGCTTTAAGCTCAAACGCTCGATAAAGGCAGCTTTTTCAAAAGCGGAAAAAAATTTAACAGCAGGGCCCTGAAGCTCCCCATCCGGTTGCACTTTAATCCAAAGCAACCCTTTAGCCCCCAAGGCAATCGCTTGATTCTGAAGATCATCTAAATCTTTTCTTGAAAAATGATCTGAACTTCCTTCAATCACAATCGATCGAATAGAACCCTTTTTGCCCCTAAAATCGGGCACGAGAGCATTTTGAAATACTTGGAACTGACTTTTACAAAAAATTTCAGATAGGTCAATGAGCTCAAGACCAAATCGCAGATCAGGCTTGTCACTTCCAAAGCGACTCATTGCCTCTGAATAAGGAATTCGGAGAAAAGGCGTATCCAATTCTTGCCCTAAAATCTCTTTCCAGAGCTTCACTACCATCGACTCCAAAATAGGAAAAAATGCTTCCTCATCTAAAAATGAAGTTTCAATATCAATTTGAGAAAACTCGGGTTGTCGATCAGCACGTAAATCTTCATCCCGAAAACAACGGGCGACCTGATAGTACCGATCCATTCCGCTCATCATGAGAAGCTGTTTTAAAGTTTGTGGGGATTGAGGAAGCGCATAAAATGTTCCTGGATTCATTCGACTGGGAACAATAAAATCTCGAGCTCCCTCAGGAGTCGACTTATAAAGGATAGGAGTCTCGACTTCGATAAAACCGTTTTGATCCAAATGATTTCGAACGATAGAAAGCAATCGATGTCGAACCATTAAATTTTTCTGTAATTGTGGACGACGTAAATCTAAATAGCGGTATTTGAGACGTAAACTCTCTGCTACATCCATTTCATCTTCAATCGGAAAAGGTGGCGTTTTTGCTTCCGAAAAAATCATCACATCCGTGCAAATAACTTCAATCTCACCTGTCACTAGCTTAGAATTAGTCATTCCTGGAGGCCTAGAGCGAATTTTTCCTCTACACCAAATCACAAATTCGCTTCGAAGCTGACCTGCTCGCTCATGTGCAATTTTTTCAATAGCAGGGTCAAAAACAATCTGTGTGAGTCCGTAACGATCACGAAGGTCAGCGAATACCAATCCACCGAGATCTCGTCGTTTCGCTATCCAACCGCAAAGTGAGACCTCTTTACCTAAATCAGAACTTCTCAGCTCCCCGCAAGTATGCGACCGTACCGTTCGTTGAATTGCCATTTCGTGTGATTAACATTCCGATAGTTGAAATGCTAGTAGGCCGTCACTGAAAGTCTCTGCAAAATATCCAGCTGCTGTTCTAAATCGTCGACTTCTCTGCTCCAATAGGGATGTAAACCAAATTGAGGAAAAGCGAGAGGAAAAGCAGGATCATCCCACCGCCGAGCAATCCAAGCCGTATAATGGATAAACCGAAGGGCACGAAGGAGTTCAATAAAACGGAGCGAAGACAAATCAAAATGGCGAAACTCCTGATAGCCCTCCAGCAAAACTTGCCTCTGTCGAAGTGATTCTGGATCACGTCCCGGGACAAGTAACCAAATATCCTGAACTGCAGGCCCCAATACCATATCATCAAAATCCAAAAAAAACGGACCAGACTCATTCCAAAGTAAATTACCTAAGTGGCAATCCCCATGAATTCTCTGAAATTTCAAAGACTCAAACGCACTTTCTGTCAATTCTACTATTTTTTCAACAACAGATTGATATCTATTTTGAAAATCCACAGGAATCCAATTACCTTTGATTAAAAACTCGAGAGGATCCCGACCATAAGTTTGAGGATCTATTCGAACTCGATCACGACTTTTTTTTGAAGCCCCTACATTATGCATTCGACCTAAAAGTCGACCGACTCGGATCAACTGATCATCGGACAGCTCATCCGGGGCGCGTCCGCCTACTTTTGGAAAAAGAGCATACCAAATACCACTGCCTCGAGTAGAATGGAGTGTTTGCCCCGAAGGAAAAGCAAGGGGTGCAACAGCAGAAATTTCCTCTTGCACCAAATCAGCTAGAAATGCATGCTCTTCCATGATTTGACTATAAGTCCATCTTCCTGGCCGATAAAACTTCACAATTCTCCGATTTTCAGAGAAATGTTTTAATGAATTTTTTTCAAATAAATGGGGTAAAGATTCAACTCCTTCTAGATCGAGCTCAACATCATAAACTCGATTTTCAAAGCTATTTAAAGCAATACACCTTCCCGTGCAGCGCAGCCCGGAAGCCTCTACTGCCTCAAGCACTCGATCAGGAGTTAATTCAAAGAAAAAACCCTTATCGATTTGCATCTTCATCCCCAGTCTTTTGAGTCATTTGTGAGATCTGATTTAAGAGCTGATCCACAGGCGTATGAAGCTTTTTCTGCTGATTACAAGGAGGGCAGGCAGGCACAACATTTCCACGACGACTTCTCCCTCCTCGTGCTAATGGAACAATATGATCTAAAGTAAGTTGAGAGGGTAAAAATTTTTTTTGACAATAATAACAGAGACTCTTTTGAATCTGAAGAAACCACCACTGAGATTTCTTTAATTTTCTCGCTTGATCGCGCTCTTTTTTTATCCTTTTAGGATCTGAAAATTCTTCATTAAGGATATAATAAGGGTCAGACATAAGTAACGCTGTTCATACCACGTCTGCAAAAATCGCTCAACCTACAAGGCTACTCGGAATTTTCTTGTCACCCTGGAACCGACACCCTATTACTCTAAGGTGTTTTTATTTTGGATTTGGATATTTCAGCTATTACTAGTTCAAGCAGAGCCACGTATCATGAACCCCCTTCCTATGTTTCCACCCTGCTCGCCCGAATCCCCTACCCTAGACAGGCCGACTACTTTTGAGCCATCACACTATTTTTGCGAAAAATGGAACCCAGATTTTACTTTTAATGGTCGTAAATGCTGTAGCCTACCTCCTCTCCGAGGAAAACGAAAACGAAAATTAAATCGCTGTTCACCCCAACGCACAAAAAAAACTTATTGCGAAGAAATGACTCAAGAGCAAAAAGAATACTCGGATGCTGCGTCAAAAGGAAAACTGGGCGATCTCCTTTATTTTTTAACAGAAAAAATAGGCCAATCAGGGGACCAGGCCTATTGCACAGTCAATACTGGCTTCCTAGCTCATGGAAGGCAGATTATTTCGACTCAAGAAAATAGACTTTTCATTCGATCACCCGATCGCTGCCTAAATTTTGGTACAGACGCTATGGCAGCTATGTTGGAATGGCTAGGAAGAGAAATAAAAATCCATTTTACAGGAGTTCAAAATATCAATGTACGCCTGATGATCGGAGATGTTGCAGCTCCTCGAGGAGGCTGTCTCTATGGAAGATCTGGCAGAAGGGGTCACTCCTCACATACTTCCGGTCAGGATGCTGACATAGGCTTCATTCTTCCAAAAACGAATCTGCACTATCCACCTACCCAATTTACACGCCGTCTTGATTTAGAAGCGAATTGGTGGTTTTTAAAAAAAGTTTTTTCAAATCCCTATGCTTGTATAAAAATCATATTTCTGGATCGACATCATATTCATTTACTCGCTCAATATGCTCGTAATGATCCTGATTGGAATACCTATCGCCGTTTCATTCGACATATGCCAGGCCATCAAAACCATTTTCACATAAGAATTGGAAATGGCCCTGGAAGTCCCGGTTGCTCTCCCGGATTTAGACCTGAATTAGAATCTGAAGATAATGCAGATTCATAATACTGTGGAATAAGGTGCAGAATTGACTTACCTACAGGGTGCCAGTATAAACACCTATGATTCATTTTACCCAAGTATCTAAACAATATGGCTCCCAAGTTCTATTTAAAGATGCCAGTTTTCAAGTTTCTCCCCAAGATAAAATTGGCTTAGTAGGACCTAATGGAGCAGGTAAAACGACTGTTTTTCGTTTGATTATGCGGGAAGAAAACCCAGATGGAGGCGAAATTAGCCTCGCAGATCGATTTATTGTTGGCTATTTTTCTCAAACCGTAGGCGAAATGAAAGGCCGATCCGCTCTGGAAGAAGTAAAATCAGGCGCTGGCCGCGTTTCCCACCTCGCAAATGAACTGAACCGAATGGAGCAAGAACTGCAAAATTCGTCCGACTCTCCTCTCTCCGACGAAGCAATGAATAAATTGCTCGAGAGGTATGGAGATGCCCAGCTAGAATTTGAGCAACGAGGCGGATATGATTTAGATTCAAGAGCTAAAACCGTGCTAACCGGTCTAGGCATTGGTCCAGCCGACTACGATCGTCCTGTGGAAACTTTCAGCGGTGGATGGAAAATGAGAATTGCTCTAGCTAAAATTCTCACTTTGAGCCCCGACATTCTTTTAATGGACGAGCCCACGAACCATCTCGATCTGGAATCGATCCTCTGGCTAGAAGAATGGCTCATTGGATTCAAGGGCGCAGTAGTCATGACCAGCCATGATCGCGAATTTATGAATCGGATTGTCTCCCGAATCATTGAAGTGGCACAGAAAAGCATTACACCCTACAGCGGCAACTATGAATTCTATTTAAAAGAGCGAGCTATTAGAAAAGATCAACTTCTCGCAGCACACCAAAAGCAACAAGAAATGCTCGCTAAAGAAGAAGAATTTATTGCTCGATTTGCAGCACGTGCCTCCCATGCCGCCCAAGTTCAATCTCGAGTGAAAAAATTAGATAAAATTGAAAGAATTGAAATCCCAGCCGAAGAAAAGACAATCCATTTTGATTTTCCAACTCCTCCGCGAAGTGGAAATGACGTCATTAAAATGGAAAATTTAGCCAAAACATGGAGCCTTCCTGATGGAGCGACTCAACGCGTTTTTAGCGGTGTAAGCGGAATGGTACGACGTCTCGATAAAATTGCAGTTATTGGAGTCAACGGAGCTGGAAAGTCCACCTTTTTAAAAGTAGTTTGCAATCAAACAGATCCGACAGAAGGAACTACAGCCCTTGGGGCAAACGTCAAGGTAGGATATTTTAGCCAACACTCTTTGGAAGTTTTAAATCCAGAAAAAACAATTTATGAGGAAGTTTATGATCGCATTCCTCATGCAAGCATTGGCTTTGTTAGAAACCTTCTAGGTGCATTTCTTTTCAGTGGAGACGATGTTTATAAAAAAATATCCGTACTCTCAGGAGGAGAAAAAAGCCGGGTAGTCCTGGCCACAATTCTTGCTCAACCCGTCAATCTTCTCATTTTGGATGAACCTACAAACCACTTAGATATTCGTTCTCGTGAAGTTCTTCTCAAAGCCATTCAAAATTTTGATGGCACTGTCCTTCTAGTCAGCCATGACCGCCATTTTCTCAAGTCCATCGCAACACGCGTTTTTGAAGTAGATCAGGGAGAACTTCGCGCTTATGAGGGCAGTTACGAGCATTTTTTGTCAAAAGTGTAAATTTTTTCTCCAGCGCCTATCTCTCTTACAGTACTTTTACATCCCCTTTCTTATTCCAAGGGCATGATACGCCTTATGCAGAAAAATCAAATCCATTGGCTCAAAAGTATTCCTTTCTTCACAATTCATATTTCCATCATCGCTGCTTTTTTTATCCCCTTTCACTGGAAGTTAGTGACTCTCTGCATAGCAAGCTACTCACTGAGAATGTTCGGAATAACAGCTGGATATCATAGATATTTTTCTCATAGATCTTACAAAATGGGGAGAATACCACAATTTCTTTTAGCATGGTTAGGGAGCACTTCTGTCCAAAAAGGTGTTTTGTGGTGGTCGGCCCACCATCGGCATCATCACCGCTACTCGGATTTACCAAACGATATTCACTCCCCTATTCAAAGTGGATTTTGGTGGTCCCATTTAGGCTGGGTTCTCTGCAGTAAATACGATGAAACTCAATGGGAACAAATTCAAGATCTGGCGAAATACCCCGAACTACGCTGGATCAATCGCTATTACCTTCTGCCAGGAATCCTTTACGCCATGATCCTATTTATATGGGGTGGGTGGGGCGCCTTCATCTGGGGATTCGCTATCAGCACCGTCCTCCTCTGGCATGGAACGTTTACCATTAATTCCCTGTCACATGTTTTTGGATGCAGGCGTTATGCTACTACAGACACGAGTCGCAATAACCTATTTTTAGCGCTTATTACACTTGGTGAAGGTTGGCATAATAACCATCATTGCTATATGAGTAGTACGCGGCAGGGCTTTTTTTGGTGGGAAATTGATGTCAGTTACTATGTACTTCGACTTTTGTCTTGGATAGGTATCATTGGAGAATTAAGGGCTCCCCCCCTCCATCTTCTCCATACTAAACTTCTAAAACCATTCCCTCGTAACCAAAAGCCCAATCGACAGACTCCAGATGCGGAAGAGCTTCTTGAGCGTGCGTAAAGAGTTTCTGATAATATCTGAGGGTTTGATCCTCTGCGGCAGCAATCATAGCATTGGAAGCGGCTGGATCATGATGTATAAAAATCACGCGCTTAATCCCCTCTCTCATTGCAATATCTAACCCGAGAGGAGCAGCCGCATGCCCCCAGTTTGCCTTTTCAATTGCTTCCGAAAGGGTATATTGAGCATCAAAAAGCATGAGATCGACGTTTTGATAAAGAGGGAGATCAAGCCCTAATTCTTCCCGGGTTGTACGAATGCACTCTGTATCGACACAATGAGCATACACCCTTCCTCCTTGCTCCATCCTAAATCCCCAGCAAGGGTCTGGGTGATCCAATTGATAAGGAGTAACCGCAATATCGTTGATATAAAAGGTCTCACGAGGTTTCAACGTATGGTACTGGATTTGAGAGTTCACCTTCCGAAGTGGGACTGGAAAATAAGGCTTTTTAAATAAAGTTCGGAATACTTTTTTCAAATCTGGCTGAACAGAATAAACATGAATTTTATTCCCAGGAATAAAAAGGGGCGCAAAAAAAGGCAACCCCATTAAATGATCCCAATGAAAATGAGTAAATAAAATATGAATTTCACCTAGTCCACGACCGCTAGGTCCTTTCAACATTTCTTGCCCAAGCACTCGAAGGCCACTTCCCCCATCAATAATAATTTGCTGGTGAGGAGAGTTTACTTCAACGCAGGGAGTATGCCCCCCATATCCACCGAGTTGATAACGGGGAATTTGAGATAAAAACAATTCAACATCTCGTTTATCACTCTTTACCTGATTATTTTGATAAATAAATTGTTCGAACAAGCACCGAATATGACTCTCCAATTCGATGGGAGTAAAAGGCGTAGGAAGAGACCCCCTCGCTCCCCAGATCTGAATGCGAAGAGAATCCGATTTTTTTCCTGCAAGAACTTGACTTTTTTGTCGATTCATTGAAATTCGTACCTTTTATAGTACACCATTAAAAATAAATATAAAATCTTTAAAAATTTGAAAGAGACCTTTGATTTGTGCTTGTGAAATAAGCGAACTCGCGTTACTAGGAACCACTATGAAACGTGGACGTCCAAAAGGTCGCTCTCGCGACAATCGCTCATTTGGCCCCCTAGGGGATTTAATTCGTACTCATCGACTGGGAAAAGGCTTAGGCCTACTTGACCTTGCAAAAGCATGTCAGTGCTCTGTACAGTTCGTGTCCAATATTGAACACGGTCGTGCACCATTGCCTTGGGAAAAAGTAGCTCAGCTGGCAAATATTTTGAAGATCTCAGTAGAAGACCTTCAAATTGCCAATCTCACTATTCGGTCCGACTTCAAAAGTTTTGTCACGACCTCGAAAGGAAAGAAAGGTGCCTACCTTTTAGGACCTGGCAGAATAAACGGAACCGCCTCGGCTGTTGCATTTGCTGCAAAAGACGGACAGCTTCAAGAAGTGATTCAGAAATATCAAACGGCTTCAGCCGCTTCTCGAAAAAAGTTTTTCCTTGCTGCTTTTGAACTCCTCGAATAGCAATACTAGTCATTCAACTCTATAAAAGCCTGTTTTAAAAGTAAAACTTGAGTGTGAAGCAATCTACTAATCTAAAAAGCTTCCAACCAAAAGTACTCTTTAAAACAGGCCCTGAGAATTACTATTATCAAATATGCCGTAAAACTCCTCATCCATTGACGGCCGAGGTATAAGACGTTTACAGCGTAGCTGTCAGATTGTATTTTTCTTCCATTAGATTTTTGAAATTCAGATATACGGTCCCAAGAGGAAAAATCATCTTTCCTTGGATAAAATATGTCAAGTAAAGTATCAAAACGTTGAGACTGTGAAAGTCTAACCTGTTTGAGAATAAATACCATAAGGCAACTCAAGTGTAAAAGAGAAAACTGAAGTCCAAAATTAAGCTTATCTTTCGGAGATCCTGCCAAACGTCTGTGGTTAATGACCATAGCCGTATAACTCCTAAAAGTTTATTTAGGAGCCTTTTGGGTGTAAAAAGCCCTCACGGGAAATCTCCTTCGTTTACAGAGGTGAGGACATCAACTATCTAAGATCAGGTAAGTATAGGACAAACCGTTTTCTTCGTATTCTTTTCTCTGAATTTCACGAAAATTCTCTATTAAAAAATCAGGGAAAAAAACATCCCCTTCAATTTTTTTATGAATCAAGGTTAAGTAAAGACGTTCTACGCGACTCCAAGCTAAACGAAAAATCTCTGCCCCACCTATAATAAAGAGTTCCTTATTCTGACAATACTCAATAGCTTTCTCGACAGTAGAGAAAACTTGAGCTCCCTCAACTCGATAATGAGTTTGCCTAGAAATAATCAAGTTCTCTCGCCCTGGCAAGACTCGACCTATCGACTCAAAAGTCTTTCGCCCCATGAGAATAGAACAACCCATTGTCAATGCCCGAAACCGTTTCAGATCCCCTGGCAAACGCCAGGGGAGTTGATTTCCCTTTCCTATCACACGATTTTCAGACATTGCCACTACAGCGGAGACCCTCATACATCAACCTTTTATGTTAAAAAACTAGTTTACTTTATCTATCTATTTTTATAGCATAGGCTACGCTTTACATGAATCTATTTAATAGTACGATTTTCATTTGCATCACTCTGGGTGGGCTTGGTTGCGGTCAAAAACCCCCTAATACCAGAGAAGCCGCTGAAATAGGGGATAGCCTTAGTTTATTAGAATCTGACCTCAATGCATTATCCTCGTTAAATGAAAAAGGACCACGCGCTTACGATGCCTCTTCTAATGGACGTTTCTATCAAATTTTTGGTGGATACAGTGGAAAAAACGTAAGAGATTTTATTAATGAACGAATTCAATATTATTTTAAAGCAAGTGATGGCTACTCCCTATCCCCACCTGACCAGAAAATAATCCATCGCAATTGGATCTATAAGGGGCTTGAATCAATAGACGATACAAACGTATTAGCATTCAATTTTGGAACTCAAATCTGGATTCAAGGACTATTAGATAGAACAACCTACACCGTTACTTTAGACAAGGGACAAGTAGTGCCTGCAACTTCATCCCGTGTCGGAATAGTTGGCTTAACTGCTCGCTATGTAAAATACCTCCCTAAAAATGATAACAGCTCCACCGAAATACCCATTGAATTCCGCCAAAGCACTATTATCCATGAAGCCCGTCACTCCGACTGCACTGACGGAATTACTGAAAGCGATTTAAACAGAATCAGACAAGCTCAGTCCTATTCTGAATTTATACATAATTCACATGCTAGAAAATGTGGACATTTTCACTCTCCTTGCGAGACTGGAGACTTAAAAGGGCTTCTTGCCTGCGACCTAGACCCTTGGGGTTCCTACGGCATTCAAATGATTTTCTTAGAAGGTGTAATCAATAATATAAAACCAGGAGCGGCAGCGTGGCAAATACTAAACGCTAAAATATTGGACAACAAAAGTCGGGTTCAATTTGGCTACTTGAGAATGATTTATAGCCAAGCACATCACCCTAATATGAACAGCTCAGGTTTGAGATAATCCCATGAAATGGAAAAACTCTGTCCTCCTAGCCATCGGCATACTTTCTCTCACTCCACTTTATTTCTTTACTCCAACAACGAAAAAAGAAAATAGCACAATAATAAAAACCAGCGTTTTCCAAACTCAAGTCATCCTTCCCACACAAATAAATAAAGAAAATAAAAATCTACCCCAAAAACTCACACCTCCATCCGTAGATCAAATCCGACAAGAAGTAGCTAGTGATCCTCACTCTACCCCAATCTCAATTCTGAATTTTGCAGCAAAACTAGGACCAAAAATGGAACAAGCACTTGAGACAGAAGAAACAGCTCTCGTATTTTTTGAGGAACTAAAAAAATGTACTCTCAACTCTACCCTTCCTGTTTCGATTCAGGCCATCTGTCTCAGTAACGTTCAAATTCTAACCGAAACCTATCCCATATTGGAAGATCAGATGAATATCATCAAAGAGCAAGCGAGCGCAGAATCCGTTCGACTGATTGACCCGCTCTTTTTTGAAGAGGAATAGCCGAGTGGCTGAGGATCACAGAACTGATATCACTACACTGCAATCGGCGCAGCAATATGCGGATGAGGATCGTAACCTACAATCTCAAAATCCTCGAATTTGTAATCGAAGATCGAGCCCGGTTTACGCTTGAGCATTAGTTTTGGAAGTGGTCTTGGCCCCCGAGTAAGCTGCAATTTTGCTTGCTCAATGTGATTCTTATAGAGATGCAGATCTCCCATTGAAAGAATGACTTCACCTACATCAAATCCGCACTGTTGGGCCACCATGTGAGTAAGAAAAGCGACACTGGCCGTATTATAGGGATTTCCGAGAAATAAATCATTAGATCTTATATATAAAAGACAAGAAAGTTTATTATTAGCTACATAGAATTGATAAAGCAAATGACAAGGAGGAAGCGCCATTCTTCCTTCAGCCACATTTTCCCAAGGCTTCTTATTTTCATCGGGTAAGTAAGCAACGTTCCATGCATGGAACAAATGTCTTCTACTATCTGGACGTTTCTTTAGACCTTCAATCAAGTTAGCAATCTGATCAATATGCCCACCCTTGCCATCTGGCCAAAAGCGCCATTGATAGCCATAAATGGGGCCAAGCTCAGAGTTTAATGCCCATTCGTCCCAAATCTTCACTCCGTTTTCCTGGAGATACTTGGTATTCGTGTCACCTTTTAGAAACCAGAGAAGCTCATGCAAAATAGACCGAGTGTGAAGCTTCTTGGTAGTTAACAAAGGGAACCCGTCTGCTAAATTATATCGAAGCTGTCGCCCAAAAACGGATAATGTACCTGTCCCTGTACGATCAGTCTTTTCAATTCCATTTTTTAAAACATCATCTAACAAATCTAAATATGCTTTCATAATTATCCTCTTAATATTGAGATATGTAACGGGTTATTATTTCTATGCTCGCCTATTGATTTTTTCTGAGCGTCGAATTTTTCTTTTAGAAGTTCATTTGTAACTTTTAAAGTCTCTATTTCAGCTTCATGTGCTAACGCCTTATGAAACCACTTTGCTGCTTCTTCTCGACTGAGATCTAATTTTTTCTTTAGATCGTCGATTGTGCAAATCGTTTTCAGCAGGATAAAAGCTCCCCCTCTGGAGTTGCCCACTCGTCCCAAATTTTGACACCGTTTTCTTTCAGATATTGGATGTTCGTCTCGCCCTTCAAGAACCACAGAAGTTCATGAAGAATCGATTTAATATGAAGTTTTTTTGTTGTTAGTAGTGGAAATCCTTCTGAAAGATCATATCGTATTTGTCTACCAAAAACAGAAAGCGTTCCTGTTCCTGTCCGATCAGTTTTTTCGACTCCATTCTTTAAAACATCCTCAAGTAGGTTCAGATACTGCCTCATCTTATTCTCTTTTCCTAAAGCATTCTCTTGCTTGAAGCACTCAACTTACACCAAATGCAGTCAACAAAAAACTCCCCATCTTGACACAAAGGTTCCACGCGTGAAATGGTTCAGTAGAGGGTTTACTATGAAAACACAATGGATTCGCCTAATTCAGCTGCTCGGTATCAACACCTCTCTCTATGCAGTCGTACAGTGCTTCCTAGGCGCATGCCTTGCAGCAAACCTAGAAGCCCCCATGAATTCCTCAACCCCAGAAACCATTCAGCACCTCGTCCTCGTTGTTCTGGAAAACACACCCTTCGACGAAGCGCTTCAGCAGCCTTTTTTAAAACAACTCTCGAGCAAGGGAGCGCTTCTAACAAATTACTCTGCTGTTTCTCACCCCTCTTATCCGAACTATGTTGCAATGATTTCTGGAAGTACCCAAGGGATACCTGACGATATCGATATAGTTATCCGCGCCAAACATCTCGGAGACCTGCTAGAAGCAAAAGGAAAAGATTGGCGAGTTTATGCAGAGAACTTCCCGGGAAACTGTTTTAGAGGAATTGTATCTGGGCCCTACGCAAAAAGACATGTCCCCTTCCTCAGCTTTAAAAATGTTTTTCAGAATCGCAATCGATGCAAGAAAATCACCTCTGCTAAGAACTTCACACAAGACATACACAAACCCAATTTCCCAGAATTTGCTCTTTATATTCCAAACGTAAAAAATGACGGCCATGATACGGGAGTTGCCTATGCCGATAAATGGCTGGCGAAAGTTTTTGGAAACCTATTATCAGATCCATCACTCACCGAACATACTCTTTTCGTAATCACATTCGATGAGGATAACGGTCTCGATAATAATCGCGTCTATACGCTTTTCTATGGAGCAGGCGTTCAACCAGGGGCTACCTCTAAAACTCAATACAATCATTATAGTTTATTGAAAACAATAGAAACCATTTTTAAGCTCGACAGCCTAGGTCAACTCGACGAACCTGCATTTCCTATCTCGGGCATTTGGAAAAATTAATCAGGCGAGTTGGGCCTAGAATCGTCCATTGTAATTAATCGAGCTCCTCGTTGAAACGTCAAATAGGCCCACGCCCATTGAATCAAAACAAGAACTCGATTTCTAAATCCAATTAAATAATAAATATGGACCAAAATCCAGGCAAACCAAGCTACTGTTCCAGCCAAGTGAATGCGCCCTAATTCAGCTATTGCAAATGATCTCCCCACTGTCGCTAAATTACCTTTATCTTGGTACTGAAAAGATGGAACTGGAGTTGCCCCCTTAAGCTTTTGATGAATCACTTTTGCAACATATTCGCCACGGAAGCTACACCAGGAAGTGGCACTCCATTCTGAATCAATGCCGCTGTATCTCCAATCAGTCGCCCTGCTCGATCCATATCCGCCTTCAACCATTTTCCCGCTGGCGATGCAATCACGCCTGCGCACCAAATTACCGTTTTTGCAAAAAATCGAGTTCCAGAGACGATTACACCCTCTGAATCTACATGTTCAACACGAGAATGAGTTTTCAATTCCACTCCCAAATCAACAAGCTTTTTCTGAGCCCGGACAGCAAGGTCAAGTGGAAATTGAAAGAGAATTTGAGGTCCTGCCTCAATCAAAGTAATTCGAGTCAACCGTGGATCAATCTGCCTAAAATCAGACTTCAGAGCCTGATGTGCCAACTCGGCTATCGATCCAGCCATCTCTACTCCAGTAGGACCACCTCCAATCAAAATGAAAGACAACAGTGCTTGGCGCTTCTGATAATCCGTTTCCATTTCAGCTTCTTCGAATGCTATTAAAATTCTTTTTCGAATTTCAATAGCATCTGCAATTGACTTTAAGCCAGGAGCATAATGCTCCCATGCATCATTTCCAAAATAGCTATGATAGGAACCTGTAGCAATAATTAGATAGTCATAGTGTATTGCTCTATTCTGAGTTAAAACATGCTTTTTCTGCACGTCAATACCAATAACTTCATCCATCATCACTTGGGTATTTTCCTGCCCTCTCAAAACAGAACGAATAGGAGTAGCTATATCAGCAGGCGATAATCCTGCAGTTGCAACCTGGTACAAAAGCGGCTGAAAAAGATGGTGATTTTTTCGATCAATCAAAAGGATTTCAGCAGAAGTATGACGAAATGCCTTTGCGACAGTCAATCCTGCAAAGCCACCACCAACGAATACGATTCGAGGTTTCATATTTCTCAGTCTATATCAAAGAGACAGCCTGGACGGTTAAGAATCTGTTTGGTATTATTTCGAAATGAAAATCACGCGAAGCATGCTCCTTCATAAAATTCTTTCTCAGCCCACTGCTCCCTTTCGTGAACAACATGTCATTGCATGCGTCATCCAAGAACTAAAAAAGGCTACAATTCCTTATTTTCTAGATCCCATCGGAAATCTAGTCATCGGAGTAAGTTCCCGAACAGAATACTTGAGACTCACTCAAAAACAAACTCCTGAGCCTCTCCGTATTTTTATTGCCCATATGGACCATCCCGGATTTCATGGAGTTCAATGGAAATCAAATAAAGAGCTCGAGGTTCAATGGCACGGCGGATCACCTACCCGCCACCTCGAAGGAGCAAAAGTTTGGATTGCAAATCAAATGGGTTGGTTTGGATCTGGAGAAATGAACACTATTCAACTCCATCCTTCTGGAAAAGCACTCAGCTCAGCAAGGGTGCGCCTAACGGAAAAAGTCACTCCCCAGTTTTCGAAAAGTTCCATCTTACCTGATAGTCTCTTTGGCGGTTTCCGCTTTAGATCGCCTGTTTGGACAGAAGGGGATCTTATTTATACAAAAGCTGCTGACGACCTGGTCGGGGTATTTGCTATCCTATCAGTAGCATTAGATCACTACGCATCTAGAAAACGAAAGTACCCCTTCCCCTTTTTGGGACTTCTCACCCGCGCTGAAGAAGTAGGATTCATTGGTGCCATGAGTCATTTTGAATTGGGATGGTTAAAAAAATCAAAACGACTTCTCCTTTGTATCAGCATAGAAACCTCTAGAACCCTGGCAGGAGCAGAGATTGGCAAAGGAGTGGTCGTACGCCTCGGAGACAAATTTACAGTATTTGATCCAGGAGCACTTCGAGTTTTTTCAGATATTGCCGAGTCGATTCTGCCAGGTCAACATCAACGCAGAATAATGGATGGTGGAACTTGCGAAGCCACAGCAACTACTATTTATGGACTTCCCAGCATCGGAATTTCTGTCCCGCTAGGAAATTATCACAATCAAAGTTTGGAAGGAGGTCCTGATTCGACTGCTGCGCTTGGACCTGCCCCTGAATTTGTTCACTCTCAGGACCTCATCGGACTCATTCAACTCTGCCACGCCCTACTAAAACCTCAGCTACCCTGGACAAACCCTTGGAAAAATAAAGTAAAAGAATTAAAAAAAAACCTACTTTACTATCGTCCCTTTTTGCGATCAGGAATCTAATGCATCATGAGAAAAATTTTAAAAGTCGTTTTAGATACTCGAAATCAAATAGTAGAAGCCCAGCTTTTCATGGTTGCCTCAAGCCTAGCGTATACAACACTCCTCTCCTTGATACCCTTACTTGCAGTCAGTTTTGCTATTTTCCAAGCTTTCGGAGGAATGGAAAAACTCTATTCCATCATCGAACCTCTCATTTTAGCTAATCTTGCGCACGGTGCAAGCGAAGAAGTCATCGCGACTCTCCATGGAATGATTGACCACGCTCACGCAGGGGCAGTGGGAGCAGGAGGACTCATGGGTTTAATTTTCACCAGTATGAGCATGCTCTCAAGTGCAGAAAAAGCCATTAATCAAGTTTGGAAAACAAAATTAACCAGAAGCTATTTTCAAAGAATTTCTTGTTATTGGCTCTTTATCACGCTCGGTCCACTTGCACTTTCCATTGCAGTAGGTGCTGCAACTTCCTATAGTTTTCCTATCACAAAACTCTTTCCCTCAGGAACAGGACTTTTTATCATCGCAATTGGATTATTTTTTTTAATATATAAATGGGTTCCTCAAACTGAGGTCAAATCGAAGTATGCACTTTTCTCTTCAATAACTACAGCTTGTTTTTGGAATTTAGCAGCTTTTGGATATTCAATTTATACTAAAAGTGTTCTCACAAACTATAAAATATACGGAAGTCTTGGTGCTATTCCAATTGTTATGCTTTGGATCTACATTAATTGGATTATTATTCTATGTGGAGCAGCCCTCACTGCAGCATTACAAAAGAAAGAACAAAAATGAAAATTACCCCGGTCTCGCATTCAACCCGCACATCAAAGTTGCTATGATTTATTTTTACCTCTCGAAATCAAGACACATGTTTTTTAAAAAAACCTAGGGAAATAACATATTAAAATGGTCGGGGCGGCGAGATTCGAACTCACGACCCTCTGCTCCCAAAGCAGATGCGCTAGCCAGGCTGCGCTACGCCCCGATCCAAGAAAGGGCATACTATCGAAGACTCGGCAATCAGTCAAACGATAAACTACGCAGTGCACCGAAGAAGTCCATTTCGTTTGCCCAGTCAGGGTACAGCTGACAATGTTTCAGTACCCGCTTGAATATCTTTAAGTTCCTGAGTAAGTTCAAAAGATGCCTAGATCAACAAAGAACTGAGGTTAGCTGAATGGATGAGAATAATAACCCCAAGCCAAGCGGCTTAAGCATGCTTGACTCTCCTATCCAGAAAGGAGACTGCACAGTGCATGTATTCCAGTTCGATCGAGAAAAATACATCCACCTCATGAAATCAAAAGGAATCACTGCAGCACTCACACAGCTTCATACCGATACTATTCGGTGGGAATATGAAGCCTTCGAAGGAGAAAAAGGGTATCAACCTGATATGTGGAATGCTCTACAAGAAGTCAGAAATTTTTCACGAGAACTTTGGGAAATTTCTTTGGACAATTTAGAATCGGGACCCCATTAAACAAATGGGACTGGGCAAGATGCCTAGTCCCATTCTGATTCAGATTCTTTATGAAGGCATTTTTTTTGTCTTGATTACGCCTTTTTTTTCAAGTTTTCGAGCTATTTCAATCATTTTCAATTGACCGCCAGAAGTCTGAACAGGTGTAATATTTGGATTATCTAAAAAATCCTTAAGATCAGCTGCAATTCGCGGACTCGCTCGCATCATAAACCGAGCTTTTATTTCAGGAGTCGTTGAAAAAATGGCATGAGCAGTTAATTGGGGGGAGACCCCAGACAGCAGCTCCGAAAGCTCTAAATCAGGAAGCTGGAGAATATCTTCAAACTGAAACACATACTGAAGTGCTTTCTGCGTATACTCTGGATCCTCTTTCATTCCTACATCAATCATTTTTTGCCGCCTGGAACGCGGAGTAGTTTCTAAAAGCTCTACCAATTGTCTCAGACCATCTGGATTCTTCTTAAACCGGGTATAAACGCCCATAACAATAGATCTCCTCCCTATTATTTTCACTATAACATAGTAAGAACAAGAACCTGTGAATCCTAAATGATGAAATTAACTTCATATTCTATCCGCTCACCTTTTTAGTCTGTAAAAAAACCTCCGTTCAGATAATTGACAGAAATTTTAATTGGAGATAGTTTCAACAAATCGATTTTCAAAAAATCAAAATCATCTTTTTTCCAGTCTGCAGTCTCTTATAAGGAGGGCATCTACATGCAAGTAATTAAACGTGACGGCACGAAAGAAAGCGTTAAAATTGAAAAAATTCTTCACGCAGTCAATCGAGCGTGTCGAGGTCTAGAACGAGTAGAACCTCTTGAGGTAGCAAAACGAACCATTCATGGTCTACATGATGGAAGTACCACTCAAGAACTAGATGATCTTTCCATATCCAATGCAGTGATGCTTATGATAAACGAACCCAACTATTCAAAAGTAGCAGCCAGAATGCTTGCTGAAAATATTCGAAAAGAAGTAGGTCGCGATTTTGCTTTTCGAGATTACATCCAATTAGCTGGCGACCTGGGCCTGCTCAACAGCAATGTCATTGAGCTAGCGCTTGAAAATATTCAAACCATTGAATATGCGATACGACACGAAAGAGATGATTTTTTTGAGTACTTTGGAATCAAAACAATTTCTGATCGATACCTCCTCCGTCATCCCTCCACACGAAAACTCATTGAAAGACCTCAATGGTTGTTTATGCGTGTATCTCTTGGACTTTCTGAAAATATTGAAGAAGCACTTAAATTCTACGATGTGGTGAGTCAATTCTACTACATGCCAGCAACTCCGACCCTCTTTAATTCAGGTACTCGGCATCCCCAAATGAGTTCCTGTTACCTCTTAACGATTGGCGAAGACAGCTTAGAAGGCATTTATAAATCCATCACAGATTGTGCTCAACTCTCTAAATTCTCAGGAGGCTTAGGAGTCAACTGGACAAGTGTAAGATCATCTGGCACGGTGATTCGAGGCACAAATGGACTCAGCAACGGAATTATTCCTTTCTTAAAAGTATTTGATTCTTCCGTTCATGCTGTAAACCAAGGGGGTAAACGAAAAGGAGCTGCAGCAGTTTATCTCGAGCCCTGGCATGGAGATATGGAAGCATTTCTTGATCTTCGCAATAATACAGGTTCTGAAGACCGTCGTACCCACAACCTCAATCTCGCCTTCTGGGTGCCTGACTTATTTATGAAACGGGTAGAACAAGACGCGACCTGGAGTTTTTTCTCTCCTCATGACGTGCCAGAACTTCTACAGACCTATGGGGAAATATTTGAAAATCATTATGAAAATTACGAAAAACAAGGAAAAGCGATAAAAACGATTTCAGCACGGACACTTTTTGCACGCATGATGCAAACACTTGCCGAAACAGGTAACGGATGGATCTGCTTTAAAGATCGGGCTAATTTGCGCTCATCTCAAACTGCAAAACCAGGAAATGTTATCCACAGTTCCAATCTCTGCACGGAAATTCTGGAAATCAGTTCAAAAAATGAAACTGCAGTATGCAACCTAGGAAGTATCAACCTTGCAACCTTTGTGAAAGCTGATCTCACATTTGACTTCGATCGACTCATTGAAGTCGTAGATACCGCTGTCCGATTTTTAGATCGGGTCATTGATATTAATTTTTATCCTGTCGCGGAAGCTAAAAACTCCAATTATCAGTGGCGACCAATAGGATTAGGTATCATGGGACTCCAAGATGCCTTTTTTAAACTCCGATTGCCGTTTGTTTCAAAAGAAGCAAAAAGTCTTTCAACAAAAATTTCTGAAACCATTTATTATCACGCAATTTTAACCAGCATAGAACTTGCTCAAAACAAAGGAGCATTTCCAGCATTTAAAGACTCTCGATATGCAGATGGCCAACTTCAAGTGCAACTAGCAAAGCTGCATCAACCTTCTCAACCTGAACTTCACTATGACTGGGACCAACTAGCTGAAAAAGTAAAAAAATCTGGAATCAGAAATAGCCTGCTAATCGCAATAGCACCTACCGCTACCATTGCATCTATTGTTGGAAGCTTTGAAAGTATTGAGCCTCAAATTTCTAATTTTTTCAAGCGAGAAACATTGAGCGGAGAGTTCCTACAAGTAAATCGCTACTTGATTGAAGATCTAAAAAAATTGAACCTCTGGAATAGTACAATACAAGACAAAATCATCTCACACGACGGCTCTATACAGAGGATAGATGAAATTCCGAATGAAATCAAAAACCTCTATCAAACCGTTTGGGAAATTCCACAAAAAGAACTCATTGATATGGCTGCAGCGAGATCTGCATTTATTTGTCAATCTCAATCTTTAAATCTTTTTCTTGAAAATCCTACTATCGGAAAACTATCCTCTATGTATATGTATGCCTGGAAACAAGGGATAAAAACAACTTACTACCTCCGTTCCCGCGCTAAAACAGCGATTAAAAAAACAACTATCGAACAAAAACAAGAGTCAGCAATTGCTTGTTCTCTTGAAAACCCAGAATCCTGCGAGGCCTGCCAATGATTCTCGATTCAACACTCAATCTCACACTCCGACCCATGCAATATCCACAGTTCTTTCAACTCTATAAGGACTCTATTAAAAATATTTGGACGACCGATGAACTCGATTTTTCAATTGACCTAGAGCATCTCAGAGATCGCCTCAGCCCGCCAGAAGCTCATTTAATCAAGCGTCTATTAGCTTTTTTTGCTACCGCTGATAATATAGTAGCTCATAATTTGGTCATTAATTTTTATAAACATTTAAACTCTCCTGAATTTCGAATGTTTTTAGGTAAGCAA
>CAIYTD010000030.1 GCA_903928955.1 Oligoflexia bacterium
AATTATTACAAAAATGGAAAGAGATTACACAATTTATACAAAGTCGAATGATTACAAATCTCTAATGCCAAGATCTGAAGATCCTTGTCGTTACCCACAAGTATAAAGTAAATAATTAAGTTTACGATCCGTTCCTTTACGATCCTTATCAAAAGCATTCCTTCCATAACATCAATACACAAAAACAAAAAACATGCTTAAAACAATGTGTAGATCTGTTTTTCATCTTGATTAAAATAATGATTTGACACATAATTCACTTGTTATAACCACCTCACACATATGTGTGAGCACACTAAAATAAGGAATAAGTGAATATGCTTAATTTGCAAGAGTGGATTGAAAAACAATGGCCGTCTAGAATGTTCATGGATCCAAGAATTCACGAGAGGACTATCTTCATAGCTCAAGCTTGCGTGAGATTTCCTACCGGCAGTATACCAGAGAGATTTGAATCGTTTGGCGCGGTTAAAGGATGTTATCGATTTTTAAACAGGAAAGATATGAATCATCAAAAACTACAAGCCGGTCATTACGAAAATGTGCGACAAGAAGCTATAGCATCCAACGGAAAAGTGCTATTCATCCAAGACGGAAGTGAATTGCTTTACAACAGTCATAAATGGACAACAGGGCTTGGTCCTACAGGAGATTCTTGCGGCAATGGATTGCTTTTTCATTCATGTCTAGCTGTTAAGTTTGAAGATAATCAACCTAAAGTTATTGGTCTGTCAGCCCAAGAAGCCTGGGTTCGTGAAGAAGAGGATGAGAAAGCTGAAGAAAAAGTTAACATAGAAGCCTCTGAAGCCAAAGTATGGCAAAAGATGTTAGAAAGAACAGGCCGTGTCCCTGAAGGATGCAATTGGATTACGGTAGGAGATAGAGCCAGTGATATTTTTTCTTTTGTTGAAGTTTTGAAAAAGTTGGGCTATGGGTGTGTTTTAAGAACAAAGCATGATCGCAAAATTATTGTGAATGGATCGGAACGCGATCTTAAACAATATATGCGCAGTCTTCCAGCGATGGCAGAAAAACAGCGCATAGCTAGGTCAACACAAGACCACTCCTCTCATGAGCAGACTTTAAAGATCAGCTGGACAACGGCGGAAATGCTTAGTCCTAAAGCAGAAAAAGAAAAAAGATCCATCCATGGATCCTATGTGCGAGTTTGGTGCGAAACAGATCCTGATATTGAATGGATTTTATTTACGCTATCCACAATCACTTCAGAGGAAGAAGCTCTAGAAATCGTTACCATATATGAACATCGCTGGATCATAGAGGAATATCACAAATGCTTAAAAAGCGGCTGTAAAATAGAAGAAGCTCAGCTGAGAACAGCCGACCGACTATTTAATCTATTTGGAATATTAGGGGTGATAGCAACACAACTCTTACAGTTAAGAGATATTAGTCGAATCAAGCCAGAAGATCCCGCTGAGCAACATACAGACCCTTTAAATGTTGAAGTGATCAGAATACGGTATAAACTTCGAGCGGTAATCACAGTGAAAGAATTTTGGAGAAGAGTAGCGATGTTAGGAGGATTTCTAGCAAGGAAATCGGATGGAGACCCTGGATGGCAAAAAATCTGGAAAGGTTGGATTAGATTGCAAGACATGCGCGATGGAATGGAAATGATTTTGCAAAAGATGAATTAAAATATTTTATTGATACTTGTGGGTAACGACAAGCTGAAGATCCAACAGGAAAATTAGGATATAAGTATAAAGACAAATGTTGGTTTGAATATTTAAAAAATATAGAGAAAGCAATAGAAGCCCCTTCGTTTCGTCCTGAAGGTATTAAAGAGGCCATAAAAGATAAATTTCCTATCATTTTTGGGTCCCGTACCCTTCACCCAATCCCTCTAACTACTGTACGGTGCAGGCATA
>CAIYTD010000031.1 GCA_903928955.1 Oligoflexia bacterium
ATTTTTTTAGTATTAGGCATAATAGGAGCCAGTATCGGACTTTTTGGAGTTCATTCAGGCCTTGCAGAATGGAATTCCATCGAAGTTCAAGCACCATTACACTTTCAAGCGGCTTTCGAGAAACTTAAAAATTTCGAAATGGACATAAAAAAACACTATCCTATTTTAGAATTTATTCATCCAACTGACTCGTTGCTTCAATCTTGTAAAGAGACAGGAAATTGGTTTGTCAAACATGGCCCTGGAATCATGGGCAATTTTCTTTCTTGGATTTTTACCATTCCATTTTTAACGTTTGTTTTTCTAAATGAAGGAAGAACTATTCGGCGTGGATTTTATCAACTCGTACCCAACCGCTACTTCGAATCTTTCTTTCTCATTACAACTCAAATTAGACGATCTATTTCAGACTATATTCAAGCTAAACTCATCGAAGCAATTCTAGTCGGAACGATGGTTACCGTAGGACTAACGCTTATTCACGCTCCTTATGCAATTGTATTAGGTTTTTCAGCGGGAGTTACCAATATTGTCCCCTATATTGGACCATTCCTCGGAGCTGTCCCAGCCATTTTAACAACTGCCTTAGACACACAGCACTCAGGTATTGCAATATCGATGACTATTGTCTTTATTATAGCAAACTTAATCGATCTATTAGTCATTTTTCCACTCGTTGTAGCAAAATTAGTCAAGCTTCACCCAGTTATTTTGATCGCAGTAGCCGCAGTAGGAGAACAGTATTACGGTTTAGTCGGAATCCTTGTCTCAGTTCCCATTACTGCAGCACTGAAAGTAATTGTCCATGAAATTTATATAGCAGTGTATGAACAAAGATCTCCTGCGTTAGATCAGGCTTCTCTACAAGTGGGAAAACCTCTTTAGGGTATCAGCCCATCATCAGTAGAAATTTCAATTTGAAATGGCCCCATATCTCCTTCAAACGGCAAAATAATTGTAGGCGCCATAGAAGAGCTTCGTTTCAGAACATCTTTGCCTAGTAAAATCGAGGGAATAGCCTTTTCAATAGCATATCCCTTTAAATTCAATACCTTTTTACCTAGTCCAAAAATAATATTAAGAAGCTCACTCGCTCCATCTTCTAAATCGGGGGTGATCTCTATATATTTTTCATCTAACATATTTCCCATAATAGTGAGAAAAACTGACTTCGGAAAACAAATAGAAATAGTTCCATTAAAAACAGCACTCTTCAAAGCAATAATTGCAGCAATATCGATTGGAATGGTAGGGCCTTGCCCTCGAATAAAGGGTTTTCCAGGACGAGCAATAAAAGAGCAAGTCACCTTGAATGTTTCAATAGCACCTTCCACAAATGGATTAATAAAATTGACATCAATTTTAGGAACTACCAAATTTCTTCTCCCTTTATTTATTTAAGCCTATAGAAGCATTTTTGTCGCCAAAAAAATTACACACCCGAGTTTCCCGACTGACAGAAGGGACGATGCATCTGAAAAGGAAGGACTATTCGAAAACCAACCCCTTTCACTGCAAGAGCAAATTTTTGAATTTCTCCTTGCAGGTGAGTCACCAAAGTTTTGACTGAAAGCATTTGGCGAGCACGGCCTGAGATATCCCCTGGAAGGATATCGAAAATGCTGCTACCGTCCCATTTTCCTTCTTCTTCCTGAAACTCAATTGTTACGCATCCCCCATTGCGATAAGCAGATAGACGAATTGTGCGAGAACTTTTTTTGTCTGACTTTATACCCATGCTCAAAATTTCACGGATCAGAAATAGAAACGGATCCTCCATCTGCTCCAAGATCAGTCGGTCCATTTCAATATCATCTCCTGTCAAAACCCAATGAATATCAACCGATTGAGATTGAACCATTTTCTGAAAAAAATCTCCTATGCGGATCCTTCTGAACTGGAAGATCATCTCTTGGATTTCTAAAGGTACCAGTGAAGAATTGTTTTCTACAGCCTCTACTAAGCGATCCAGCGATTGCCGAGGGATAGAAAGTGTAGTAGCTTTTTTTACAGAAAATGGAATAGGAACAAGCTCTTGCACTTGAGAATGAGCAGGTAGTGCGAGATAGTCAACAATATCTTGCATAAGTAAATTATTTTTAAATACTGACTTAAAATCAACTTGTAATGCATTCAGTATTTCCCAAAATCGCTCATAAATTCGTAAAATAAGTGGAATCAGAGTAGATTCTAAACGAATTTCATTATTTTTAATTTTTGCAAAGAGACTTTCTACTTGATAGGCAAACTCACTCAGCGGTTGAAATCCAACTGCTCCAGCTGAACCTTTAATATTATGAGCAATTCGATAGATTGCGACTGCCTCACGAGGATCCTGGATCGACTCCTCCAAATTCAAGAAATAGTTTTCAGATTCTGCCAGAAGCTGCCTCGCTTCCTGTAGAAAACCCAATTTCAACTCTCGGTCCATTTCGTCCATCGAAGGACTTATTTCACTCAAAGGGACGGGAGTCACTAAGGCAGCTGAATTTCCAGAAAGCACATCCTTAATCTGATCTACCAAAGTCGTAGGATCAAAAACAGCCTCCAAATTATCCTTCAGCCTCACAATCATCAATCGAAGATATTCATAACTTTTCAATAAAAGCTGAACAATACTAGGATCAGGATGCAGTTCTTTAGCCTTTAACTTGCCTAAAAGCGCTTCTAATTTTTGAGAAAAATCACCTAAATGATTAAAACCAACCGCTCCACCCGAGCCTTTTAAATTATGAGCAACGCGATAAAGCTTTGCAAGGGTGTCCGAATCAGTAGGAGCAAACTCGAGGGTCAAGAAATAACCCCCAGCTTCACTCAAAAGCTGATCTGCTTCCTCTAAAAATCCACTTTTTAATTCGCGCTCAAAAGCATCCATACTGACCCAATGAACCCCAATCATGAGATTATCGGTCGTTTTCTAAACAATCTATAGAAAGGACTAACTTCGGCGGCTTTGCATTAAATACCAGAACGTAGCCGCTTAATGCGTTCCTCAAGTGAAGGATGGGACGCAAAAAGACCCATTAAGCCAGAAGGCCGTCCAGAAATTTTTAATGTTTGTACCGCAGATTGAGCAGTAGGGTCCACAAGATCAAATGTTCTACGAAGTGACTCGAGTGCTCGGATCATGTTTTCTCGACCTGCTAATTTTGCACCGCCTGCATCGGCTCTAAATTCTCGATAACGAGAAAAGGCAGCAATGACAATAGAACCCAAAAGCATAAAAACTACTTCCAGGACCATTTGGATCAAAAAACTAGCCATAGGGGAGCTCCGTTCTCGACTATCCCTGTCACCTTTCATTCCTTGAGTAATAGCAAAAGCAATAGCTCGAGATAAAAACATAGCAAATGCATTCACGACTCCCTGCAGCAGAGTCATCGTTACCATGTCCCCGTTCGCCACGTGCGAAATTTCATGCGCGAGAACTCCCTCTATTTCACTTGGATTCATACGACTGAGTAACCCTGAAGATACGGCAACTAATGCGCGAGATTTTGTCGGCCCAGTCGCAAATGCATTTACTTCAGGAGAATCATAAATTCCGACCTCGGGCAAAGCAGGAAGGTGCGCTGCTCTCGCTAAATGGTGAACGGTCTGCAAAAGCTGCTGTAAATCAACATCCCGAGTTTGAGGATCAATGACTTGAACCCCCATCATCCATTTAGCCATAACGCGTGAAAGGGCCAGAGAAACAAAAGCCCCACCCATGCCCCAAACTAAGCAAAAACCCATTAAATTGGAATAGTCCAGTCCGTAGGGAGTGTAATAACTTCCAATTCCTAAAACTCTTAAAAGAATGGAAACTGTAAAAATAACTAAAAAATTAACTGCCGAAAATAACAGAATTCGCTTGACCCAAGCCATGTTTAAAACTCCTTAATGTTTTTTAAAGATGAGTACGATTCTTCTGCTGTCAAGCCTTCTGCTAAACAAGAACGCAGTGAGTCACGAGTACGAGCACTGATGCTGCCAAACAATAAACTCCGAAATACTTCCAATGACCGTGCTCCAATCCAGCCGAAAGCAACTGAAGGGCCAAAAGTCCAGAGAGAAAACTAAAAAACATTCCCAAAAACCCAGGCAAAAAATGGGCTGCTAAATGCATCGTTTGCGTACCAGAAGCAGAAAGGGAATGATGCAGCCGATAGTATTCCCGAACAATAACAGGAGGCGTCAACAAGACAGCACATGCAAAACTGAAATCTTCAGCAAGACTTCGCTTTACACCTGATAGAAGAGCTACCGAGATGGTAGCACCAGATCGTGAAAATCCTCGAAAAGGTAAGCAAAGACCTTGAATGGCGCCCATCTTAGCAGCGGTCATCAGATTCAAGGCTCTACGAGCACCTTTTTTTTCATTAAAACCAGCAAAAAGAATCAAAATACCGACCCCAAACAACGAGGCCGCAATGAGGGGAAGACTTTTAAAAATTTGTTCAATTTCGGGGAGAGACTCCCCCATCAGATGACCTAAAATGACTTTTTCGATGAATTCTTTTAAAGTCCATCCAAAAACACCCGTCACCCCAGTAGCAAGGAGTGCCGCTTTCCAAAATGAAATAGGAAGCTTTCTCCAGCGTGGCCAAAAATACAAAATCACCGCAAACATCGTTCCCGTATGAAGCATAACGAGGAAAAAAGTCATTTCTGGGGAAGAAGGATCTAGACCCATCCACCTCTCTGCAACAATTACATGAGCTGAACTCGAAATTGGAAGTAATTCAGCAGCCCCTTGAACCAGCGCAAGTATCACCATTTGAATGAGATTCACAAAGTATCTCCTCCTTAATTATTTCCAATAGATCACCATCACCAAATCAAGTAAAGTATCCTCAAACGAGGTAAATATATGGCTTCAAAAATTCTCAACAGCTTCGGCTCACACACTGCTCTGAATATCAGCGGGAAACGATTTCAATATCATTCCCTTTCGCTCTTTTCAAAGCAAAGCAAGATCGATCTAACCCGACTTCCCTTTTCTTTAAAAATTCTACTTGAAAATCTCTTACGTCACGAAGACGGGATAGCTGTCAAAAAGAGAGACATCGAAACTCTTGCACAATGGGATTCACAGGCAATTCCGAGCGAAGAAATTCAATTTATGCCAGCCAGAGTTTTACTCCAGGATTTTACCGGAGTTCCTGCAATTGCTGATCTTGCAGCCATGCGAGGAGCACTCAAACGCTTAGGTGGAAACCCTGATCTGATCAACCCTCTTCAGCCAGCCGACTTAGTGATTGATCACTCAGTTCAGGTCGACCACTACGGGACTGCAGATGCATTTAAACTAAACGCAGAACTAGAATTCGAACGCAATTCTGAACGGTATCAATTTTTGAAATGGGGCCAAGTTGCTTTTCGAAATTTTCGAGTTGTTCCTCCCGATACAGGAATCGTTCATCAAATCAATTTAGAATACCTCGCACAAGTGGTCATGACCCTAGAAAGAGATGGAGAAATCTGGGCTTATCCTGACACATTGGTAGGCACTGATTCGCATACCACCATGATTAATGGATTAGGCGTACTGGGATGGGGAGTGGGAGGTATTGAAGCAGAGGCGGCCCTCTTAGGGCAACCTTGCTCTATGTTAATTCCTCAAGTCGTAGGATTTAAGTTCAAAGGAAAGCTCCCTGCTGGAACAACTTCAACAGACTTGGTTCTCACGGTGACTCAAATTCTCAGAAAAAAGGGAGTCGTTGGAAAATTTGTAGAATTCTATGGTCCTGGGCTCACTAGCCTGACCTTAGCGGATCGGGCGACCATAGCAAATATGGCACCTGAATATGGTGCTACCATTGGGATTTTTCCAATAGATTCCGTCACCGTGGATTACCTCCGATTGACAGGACGAGAAAGCATTATTCCACTGGTGGAAAGCTATTACAAAGAGCAAGGGCTTTGGTATACTCCTGGCCAAGCTGATTCAACGTATACTGAAAATGTAGAACTCGACCTTGGAACGGTAGAACCTAGCTTAGCAGGACCCGCTCGCCCCCAAGACCGGGTATCCCTCGAACAAGCTAGTGCTTCCTTTCAAAAAGCCCTACCTCTTCTCATTAAAAATCCTCAACTCGGAAAAAAAGTAAACGTTCAAACAGGAACCGCTGGTGATCCAGTCAGGTATGATCTTGAGCATGGCTCCATTGTGATTGCTGCGATTACAAGCTGCACAAATACCTCTAATCCAAGTGTTCTCATAGCAGCCGGACTTCTCGCAAAAAATGCCGTTGAAAAAGGGCTTCAAATAAAACCATGGGTAAAAACCAGCTTAGCTCCTGGCTCTAAAGTCGTCACAGACTACTTAATCCAAGCCGAGCTCATGCAATATTTAGAAGCTCTCCAGTTTCATCTCGTAGGTTATGGTTGTACGACTTGCATCGGCAATAGCGGCCCGCTTCCTGACTCTGTTTCGCAAGCAGTAACCGAGGGAGAGCTTGCAGTAGTATCTGTTTTATCAGGAAACCGAAATTTTGAAGGGAGAGTCAATACACAAGTTCGGGCAAATTACCTCACTTCCCCCCCCTTAGTAGTCGCCTACGCAATTGCTGGAAATATTCATATGAACTTAACTTGTGAACCGCTAGGTGTAGGAAAGGATGGCAAGCCTGTTTATCTCAAAGAGATTTGGCCAACAACGGAGCAAATCTCACAAGCAGTCACAAAAAATGTAACTTCTGCACAGTTCCGTAAAAGTTACAAAGATGTATTCACTGGAGAACAAGAATGGCGTGCTCTTGAAATACCTACAGGAAATCTCTATCGATGGGAAGAAAGCTCAACCTATATTAAAGAGCCCCCTTTCTTTAACGGTCTGTCTGCTCAAGCAAAACCCATTGATGACATTAAAAGTGGACGGATTTTAGCTCTTTTAGGTGACTCAGTGACAACAGACCATATTTCCCCTGCTGGAAACATTTCTAAATCTAGCCCTGCAGGACAATATCTTATTTTAGAGGGAGTCGAACCTAAAGACTTCAATTCTTATGGCGCTCGCCGTGGAAATCATGAAGTCATGGTCAGAGGTACATTTGCAAACGTGAGATTAAAAAATATGCTTGTTCCAGGCATTGAGGGAGGCGTCACAACCCATCTCCCAGACGGAAAGCAAATGTCTATCTTCGACGCTTCTATGCAATATCAAGCAGATGGAATTCCCTTAATCGTCATTGCAGGAAAAGAATATGGGACCGGATCTTCTCGCGACTGGGCTGCCAAAGGACCCAAACTCTTAGGCATTCGAGCTGTCATTGCAGAAAGTTTTGAACGCATCCATCGTTCTAATCTTGTAGGAATGGGAATTCTTCCACTCCAATTTCTTCCTGGAGAAAATGCTCAAAGTCATGGATTCAAAGGAACTGAAACTTTTGATATTACGGGTCTTATGAACTTAACCCCAGGAATAAAAATAGAGGTCAAGGTCCATTTTGCGGATAAATCCACTAAAACATTTACAGCATTAGCGCGAATTGATACCCCGAATGAGATTGAATACTTTAAGCAGGGAGGAATTCTTCCCTATGTTTTACGGCAGGTACTCAAGCAATAAAGTAGTATTCTTACTGTGAAAGCAGGAATTATGGATAGGCATCGGAAACTTGCATTAATTCAGCGTTCTTTGGGAATTCGACATAAACTCAGGGTGCATGACAGCATGAAGGCTCCAGATACTCATGAAGATCTGGCTGTCATGCTCCTTTCAAGATGGGAATTGGAAGATGAACTACATGCGATTGAAGAAGTCCTTGCTGATGTCAGGCTCTCCAATGTTGCTCAGCGAAGAACCAAAATGGAAAGAGAAGGAACTGCTTTTGGAAGCGAACGCCCCAGGAAAGTAAATGAGTGAAGCATCCTTCGAAGCATTTTTAAGAGAATTCAAGTCTTCTGGAAAACTAGAAAAACTGAGGAATACTCAATAAGTAAATCGTATGGATACCGGATCTCAACACATATGTAGTGCTACGATAGCGACTAGGTGAATTCTAGGTCGGTCCGTGGGGAAATCAAATACCGGGCGCCCATAGGGCCCGGTTTTTTTTATAGCTCCTTAAAAAAAGGCCCCCGCTTCTCGGCGCACTTGCGAATTTTCTTTCAAGTAGCTTTGCAACCTCTCGAGTTTTTAGAATCCACTATAAGATCAGTGAAACAAAATAAAGGATCTTCTACTTGAAGTGATAACTCATAAAGGGGCACATACACTGATTTTAATTCAGGCTTCTCAGCACAACAACTGACTCCATTGACGTTTTCATCGAATACCGTTTTTAAAGCAAAAGAATTAATATCTGTTTTATAGATTTTATGACCATAGATATCAGCTCCATCGAAAATAATATGAGGTTGCTTTACTTCGTGACAAAAGAAGTCCGCTTGAATTTTCTAATCATAAATCGATTTCAACGGTAGGACTTCTAACTCTTACTGCCAATGATTCACTCCAGCGACACGAAACTCAGGATCATAATGAACGATATGAACAGCATATTTCTCAAGAATATTCGAATGAGCCTTAACAAATTCCTTAAATATTCGAACGGAATGTCCAGGACTACCATGTTCGTAAGCTAATCCAGTAGTATAAATATAAAATTCTTTAGCTTCCTCCTTGCTACATGCCGAATGAAATAATCAAACTAAAACCAGGCATACCCAAATGACATTATTTTTCATATTCTTGATTTTTCGATTATTAATTTTATTTCAATTTCTTTGTTTTTATTCAGTTGACTATTATGGAATGGTATTAGTTAAGACGTCAATTTGTTCTGACACAGAAGGTATTAATACAAACCGTAAAAATAGATTTTTTTTGAAATTCCTTATTGAGAACTGACTTTCAATGCAGACTGAATGAAATCCAGTGGAACTTGAGCAGGAGGTACTTGATATTTTTTTCCGTTCCGACCAAACCAAAATCGAACATCATGATCCAAACCTACTCCATGCATATAGTTATAGAGTGCTTTCTTAAGCCCTTCACCCAAACGATAATGATCACAATCGACTAAATCTTCAAATGCAAGATCGTTCCGAGCAAAGGTAACTTGAGGTTCTTTTAAAAGACGAATTCCAAATTTTTCAGGATTCAATCCGATAGGACTATGCGCAGTCACTGAAAATCTGTGCCAATACGCAGATTGAATACAGCCTGCTTCGAAAAGCTGCCTGACTCTTTCCAAAGAGTCCACTGTCTCTTGAGTAGTTTGAGAAGGAAATCCATACATCAAATACGCATGAACCATCACTCCTACCTCTGCAAACGCTCGAGTAACCCGTGCAACTTGTTCAACCGTTACTCCTTTTTGCATCAACTTCAAGAGACGGTCAGATGCAACTTCTAGTCCCCCACTGACTGCAATACATCCAGACCGAGCGAGTAATGCAGTCAACTCAGGAGTAAATGATTTATCAAATCGAATATTACCCCACCAAGTAATAGACAGGCCTCGCTCAATGAGTCGTTGAGCAAGATTTTTCAAAACAAGCGGAGGAGCAGCCTCATCCACAAAATGAAAACCCGACTGACCTGTCTCCTGAATCAAACTCTCTATTCGATCTACTAGTAAATCTGCAGAAGCTACATCATAACGACTAATATAGTCCAAGGACACATCGCAAAAACTACATTTTCTCCAATAGCATCCATGCGCCAATGTTAATTTATTCCATCTCCCGTCCGACCAAATTCGGTGCATCGGATTCAACATTTCAAAAATAGAAAGATAACTTCCCAGAGAAAGACCTTTATAAGTGGGAGTCCCTGTTTCACGATGTGGAATATCATGCAACAAGCTATCATTTATATACACTACTTCTCCCTTTTTTCTCACAAACGTTCTCAGCAAGGGGAAAGTAGATTTTTCCTTTAG
>CAIYTD010000032.1 GCA_903928955.1 Oligoflexia bacterium
TAAGTATGTTGATGAGCAGAAAACTAAATCAGTATTTAATTTGGGCAGTGATGGCATGTTTACTTTTCAACGTTGAGCATGTCTGGGCATCTGCTCGAGTGAAAAGGGTGTTTTTTGGAGAGTCGTTGAATAAAGCCGAACTTTCTAAGCAGGTTGCCGATCATATCAAACCAGAGGAAATGTTTGCAAACTACTCTTCCAATATAAAGAAGCACTTTAAAATGGAATTGAATGGTTCAACCCAAAGGTATAGTTCAGCCTTTTATAAAGCTTTAGATCAAGCATATGAATCCAATAGAATGGCTAAAATTTATAGAGAAAAGTTTCAGGAGTTTTCGCTAGAAAGTGATTTAAAGGAGAGTCTCATTTTTGATGCTTCCGTCTTAGGACGTAAATATTCGAGGGTGAACTTAGAGAGTTTAAAAGATCCTCGTGAATTTATAGAATTTTCAGAGAAATTTAAAAAAATAGGGGCTTCTGAGATTCGCAAGGAGTTTGTTTATCAGTATGATGAAAGTACAAAGCTCAGCGAAACTTTGATGGAACTCGAGCTTTCAGCAGGACGCCAATATGTGAATGGAATTAAACTAGTAGGTGCAGATAAAACAGTAATTCAAATAGCTGAAAATAACTTGAAATTAAAAGAAGCTGTTATGAGACAACACATAAAGAATTCGATATTAATGTCAGAACTTTTTTTCCTAGATCATTTCTCAGATGACGAGATTAAAGAAATTCTTAAAAATGAACGAACAGAGTCTTCAAAGCGAATCACTGCCGCTTCTCTTAAGGCATTTGGTGCAGCGATTGAAGCAGCTGCATTAGATTTTGGAAGCTTAGCGAATTCCTATAGGAAGAATGGTGTTCTTTAGAAAAATGTTCTCTAATTTGTAGGATCCCTTAATGGTGCCAGCTTTCCCAAGGAATTGAATTCCATGGATCATATTGAATCATTCTTTTGTTATTAAAATCCGGGCGGTAAAAAGCTGTTGCTGTAGAATTCAACATTGCAGCTGAAGCGGAGAAAGTACTGTTTGAGATCGCTAAAATATCAGAGTGACTCATGATGTAATGTTCCGGATAGTAGTCGGCTTCAGGCAAGGAAACATTTAGTTTGCTCAGGGTAATGGGATGATACCGTTCAAAGTCTCGAACAACTTGATTAATTTCGTCACTAGCAATGAATAATACGGGATTATCTAAGCCAGGCCAGACTTGATCTAACCATTGTAAATACCATAATGTGGGTGAAGTAACGAACGGAGGCTGTCCGAAATCCCCTCTTCGAATATGAATAGTGACCAAGGTTCTGCCCATCGCTTTCAGTTGATTCACAGCAGGTTGAACCACCGCTCTGACTTCCGGAGTCGCGTAAAATAAGGAGCGAATATAATCCCGATCAGCCGCATGATGAGAAGTATGAAATTGATAGTAACCAACAAAATCAACGTTTAAATAAGTTTCATTGGAACTGAGAGAATACGAATCAATCACTCTATTTTCCTCTGACATGCTTTGACAAAACGGGGCTGTCATTTTTGTATCCGTCAGCCCGTAGAGACGGTCTCCGATCCAAGTCGGTGTTTCTGCCTGAAGATGATGTCGTTTAGCGTAAACCTTGAGGAACATGTATTGAAAGAGTTGATTTCCAAATCTGCCCATAGTCCCAAGACTCTTCATGGTGATTCGATTATCCCATAAACCTAAAGTCGGCTCTTTGCAGTCATTCTGTGATTTTCCACAGGAAGATGCAAAAACAAAAAATGCAGTAATCCATAAAGTTTTGTAAAATAATGTTTTCATAGGTTCTTTTCTATTGCGGTTTAAA
>CAIYTD010000033.1 GCA_903928955.1 Oligoflexia bacterium
CTCTGTACTGGACAAAAAATAAGTTGATGGCAAGAACTCGCTGAAGAGCGATCATATCTCGTTGTTATTCAAGCATCGAGGTACAATGAAACACATCAGCGAGTTGCGAGCAATTCTATCCCACTTCTTCGATTGGCACAAGTGCCGTCTCGACTGTTTAGGGCAGATCATTCAAGCTCTATTCGTCGTCAGAACCATAAACCTAACCCAGGTTGCTTCAGCCTTCAAGTCAGAGGTCAAGGAAGAGTCATCGTATCGTAGAGTCTGCCGATTCTTCACCGGTTTTACTTTCGACATGAGTAGGATCGTTCTTCTAGTTTTCCGCCTGTTTCCGCTCGGCAATAAGTGCACCCTAATCCTGGATCGCACAAACTGGAAATGGGGAAAAACTCCCATCAATATCTTGATGCTCTCGATCGCCTATAGGGGCATCGGTATTCCACTATTCTGGGTTGTGCTGGATCTTGAAGGCAACTCATGCGCGGAGGACAGGATCGGTCTCCTAAAGCGGGTTGTGGAACGTCTCGAGATCAACAGAATCGAAGTACTTCTCGCGGATCGCGAGTTCATAGGAACGCAGTGGTTCCGCTTTCTGATCGAACAGAAGATCCCATTCATCATCAGAGTCAAACAGAACTCCATGATGGAAATCGGGGAGAACGGCAAGCTTCCAGTAGGCCACCTCCGGAAATGGCTTTCACGGAAAAAAGTTGTGAATTACCTAATTAACCTCTGGGGGCTTTCCCTCTACGTTTCGATCGAAAAGAGAAAAGGCGCCAAGGAACAAATGATCGTGGTCTCCAACTTCAAATTCGAGGATCCTCTGGGGATGTATAGGAGGCGTTGGGAAATCGAAACTATGTTCTGCTGTTTGAAGACTCGCGGGTTCCGAATGGAGGACACTCACATCACCGATCCAGACAAGATTGAAAAGGTGGTATTCGTCCTGGCGATCGCTTTCTGCTGGGCATATCGAATGGGGGATATCCAGGATCAGATACGGGCGATAGAGATCAAAACTCATGGGAGAAAGGCAAGGAGCCTCTTTAGGGAGGGACTAAATCTGATCCGCAGGGCGATTTTTGGGAGGTGGATTCTTAGAAAATTTAGGCGATTACTTTCGTGTTTTACGTGTTTAGAACCAGAGGGTTGTGCACTATGAATTTATTTTTTGTCCAGTACAGAGAGAAAAGGCTAACTTTCCTATTTTTTCTCCAAACCAGCTGCCGAACGACTTAAAATTAAGGGAAGCTAGCTTTAGGATAGAAAATCCTAAACGTGAATATCCAAGATGCTCCTTAAAACTGATGTTGAAAAGTGAAAGCACCGGGAAAGTGCTGTATATTAAAGAGTTCAACTATGATTGGGCACCCCCTGCTTATGACTGTCCTTCACTCTGGAAGAACCACGAAGAATTTGCAGCAGAAGACACGCCAGAGCCTCAACCTCATTTGATCGAAAATGACATGCTATGGATAGGATTCAATTACAGAAACCAGAAAGCTGCCTCTATAATCAAGGACAGGACTACCATAGAGATGGTTGGCGATTTTTCAGATGAAGAACTGATTCATATTGCGAGAGGTCTGACAGCTCTTGATAAAAATCAACGCGATAGGATTCTCGCAAAAAGCTTCGCAGAACTGAGCTACGGATATCCCAAAGCAGTGGAAGCTGTGAATGTTCCTATAAGCTTTTGGAAATTTCCGGTAGCTGACAGTCAAATAAAATTGCAGACAGCTTTTATGAAGGACAATATTCCAACCGAAGCAATTGTAGGCCACCTGCCATTACCAAGTAACAGCGGCTATCAATTGGATTCTGTTTTTGCTTATCATTTTGGAGAGACTCCATCGGAAGAAAGCAGATATAATTTCGTCTACGAACACGAGGAACATAAGGGGAGTACGATCCAATTACAGCACGTACATAAAAACTCTCCTGCTGCATGTGCATTTCCTCCACTTCCCGATCAAACTCAGAAGTTTAAGATGGCATTGGAAAAAGTTAGTGGCATAGATTGCTACTATGCATATAGATCAGAAAATTACGGTCCGCATGAGCTTATCTTCCAGCGAGGAAATTTCAGATATCTAATGCTGGTTAAGCCCGCAAGTTGGACGAACAGAGAATGGTTTTTTAAGTTTTTAGGGATTTTCCTCAAATGCCATGATGGGTCTATGCAATATAAAAAGGAGTTATGATGGGCTTTGTTGCATAATTACTGACAAGTGGCGTGAACCTCCTCAATCACTGGCGACCTAGACTGCGACCTTGTGGCTGTCGGGCATTCCCAATCCGGTCATTCGGTTCAAAACATCACATTTTATCGCTACTTCTGTAGCC
>CAIYTD010000034.1 GCA_903928955.1 Oligoflexia bacterium
ATAGTTTATAAAATTAGTCAACATTAGAGCTTTATGCTATTAGCGTCGTTCCTAGTGGTCCGCCCCACCTCATTGGCCCTCTTTTGGAGGTTCAGTACGGTGGCTTCTCAAGTCCAAACTGATCAAACTGACTAGTTGATATTTAACTACCTCTTTGGTTAATTTACTCATGTGATGAGTTTACCTATGGTTGTTTTAAACTTAATTCAATCCTTCGCTAAGGAACGCAAGGTATCGTTTACTTTCAAGGCAGTGAGAGAGATTGCTATTCTTCGACTGGATGAATCTAGGAAACTAAGAGAGAACGCCATTGAGCTTTATCGTAAAAAGTACAGATTACTGTTAGGGGATGAGATCCAGTCCATCCGAGAGCGCAATCAACTGACACAGGCGCAGTTTGCCTTATTGTTCAAGCTAGGGGTAAATACTCTCTCACGCTGGGAGTCAGGTCGAAATGTTCAGAGCTCAGCAATGGATGTTCTACTGCGGTTGATTCGAGATGTTCCTCGAACTTTGGCGTATCTTCAAGGGCTTGTTGCGTAACGTAGATATTTGCTTGCGGCGCTTCAACATTGATCATTTTGGTCGTAAATAATTTTAGGCTACAACGCTCCTCTTGCTTCGAGGCGACTCGCAGTAACACTTGACCCAAGAAACTGAGCAGTCCATTTGAATTCATTATCGAAGCTAGTGCATAAACAGGACGTGTCAACTTCGGCTTTTGAAGTATTTTCCTTGAACGAGAAATCGTAATAAAAAAGGAAGAACTCAGTTTCTTCTGTGTTTACTTGAGCGCTTTGTGGGTGAACTTTGTGTATATGGAGGCCTAGATTGGATAAATTTCAAAAAGATGTGTATGGACATAAAATAGTTCATCCAGTAGATATAAATAACTATGTTTTCAGAATTATTGCGTCGAGTTTTCAGGGAAATTCAACCACTTAAGAACCTTATTGCTGAAAGAAATTTTCTTAAAAATGAGATCAAAAGAATTCACAAACATGTTCCGCCCGGACATTTCTATTCGCCGTATCCTTCTTTGGATGAAATTGCACGTGACAGAAGTCGTATCTTTAATAGATCAGAACAAGAGTTACCCGGCATTGATCTTAACATTCAAGAACAACTGCGGTTTTTGAGCGAATTTAAGAAAACTTATTCTGAGATTCCATTTACTGCTCAAGAGAATTCGAAATTAAGATATTATTTTGAGAATCCTAGTTATTCTTATTCAGATGGAATTTGTCTTTATAGATAGCATGATTCGTTACCTATGCCCTAAGCAGGTTATAGAAGTAGGAAGTGGTATGTCTTCCTGTCTCATTCTCGATACTCAAGAGATATTTCTTTCGAATGAAACTAAAGTTACTTTTATTGAGCCCTATCCTGATCTTTTGAAATCTAAGTTAAAATCTAAAGATCTGGCACGTCATCGACTTCTATCTCAACGGTTGCAGGATACTCCAGTCGCTGAGTTTGAGAAGCTCGAAAAAAATGATATTCTTTTTATAGATTCTTCCCATGTTTCCAAGACCGGCAGTGACATCAATTATCTGTTTTTTGAGATTTTGCCAAAATTGAAGGATGGAGTTTATATTCATTTTCATGATATTTTCTATCCGTTCGAATATCCAGAAGACTGGATTCAGGAGGAGAGAGCTTGGAATGAGGCTTATCTTCTTCGATCGTTTTTGCAATTTAATAGTCAATTTAAGATTGTTTTCTTTAATACTTTTCTGCAGTTTTTCTACGAGGAAGAATTTAGCAAATATATGCCTAACTGTTTGTTAAATAGAGGCGGGAGTATTTGGATTCAAAAACATAAATCTGCATTTTCAATCTGATTGCTAAAGAGAGGATACCTTCAGATCTTCTTCCTGGGCAGTTTTGAAGAACTTAAATTCTAGCGACTTGGGGAAAAAACTCGCACTCAACTATTGACTCATGTATCTTTAGGCTCGAATGACCAAATCGAATGAAATGGACAGTTATACAGCCAGCGTCGAAGGCCCTCTTAACGAGAGGTACGCATTGACCGATAGGGATGGCGTTTACTTTGCCCATCAGCCCATCTATGGTTTTAGAAGTGGACATTCGGAAAGCGCCACCTCGTAACGTTACATCCGAACCTTTAACGTCCTCCAAGCCCTTGCAAAAATTAAATTTTCGTCTTTTCTCGATGTGGGGTGTGCCGAAGGCTACACTACGGCGCTCGTTCGGGAGCTATTCCATGCTCAGGTAGCTGGCACTGATCTCTCGGCTCAGGTATGCCGATTGGCAAATAATCTTTATGGACTAGATACTCAACCCTCAGACATTCATCATCTTCCATTTGGGAATAAAGCCTATGACGTAGTGCTTTGCAGCGAAACGATAGAACATGTTACTGATTATCGGCAGGCAATTACAGAACTTCTTCGAGTGACGAAAAAAACTTTGGTGATCACAGTCCCACATGAACCCCTGCATATCGTTGAGCACAATCGATCGACTGGTGTGATCGCCGGTCATATTCATGCCTTTGATCTGAAAAGTTTAGATTACTTGAAAGAGCAGGGGTACTCCGTTGTTAGTAAGAAACTTCTATCCCCGTTCATCAAGCTTTTTGGAGTCTTGGTAGAAGCGGCCCCTAAAACGGTTCATGATAACAGCAAGTTTCCGAAGTGGATTATTTCCACTTATAATAGTCTTCTCCCTTTTTTGCAAAAACTGCTTGGAGTGCGATCCCTGGCGCTACTTTTACATTTGGACGGATTTCTTTGCAAAATTCTGGGTGCCTATGAAGGAATCGTCTTTACAGTAACAAAGGACCCGTCGAGTCTAAAATCATCCGGTTCGGTGTCTGCGCAAACAATGATTCATTTTTCAATTCCGCTTTATTATTTAAAGAAGTAAGCGCACTCCCCTAAATTTATGAAAGTTTTTAGAAAAAGCCTTTAGTGCAAGCGGGTCTATATAAGAACGTCAATTTTCTCAATAATCCTCGAGGCCTGGTCTGCACGATAAAATTGAAAACCTTGCGCAGCACGAGCCTTTATATCAACAAGAATTTCAAGCGCAATTGTTTGTTCTTCACCTGGTAAGTTATGGATATAATGTGAGATCATCTCAGGCTCAACAATTCCATAAACCTCCCAGCAACTAAACATCAAAAGATCTTTGAGGAAAATGCGAGGGTTGAGGCAAAGCGCGTCAGCAGTAAAGTGAAAGAGACTTGAGAACCATTGCTTTCCAAGATTTCCCATTTCTCCACCGGAGTCATCCCAACTGTTTTCTTCCTGAAAGAGTGTCAGCGCAGACCTCAGCACAGCATAATGGTAAGCTCGATGATGCATGACTTGTCCGTCTGATTTTTTAATTTCTTTCGCTACTGCTTTTTCTAGTCTTCGGGTCAACGCGAACGTTGCCCTTTCTGTAAAATAACCTGGCTTGGGTTTGGGAATGAAAAGAGGCCGAAGCCTTTCAGTAATCGGAGTTGGATCTATAGGGAGCTTGGGCCACATTCCACGCATAGCTTCCGTTTTTAGCAGTCGGCGTGGTGAACGCATCATAGGCTCAGAAGGGGGGTACCACCCTCCTTTCCGATCGTCTGTAATATTATTAATCCCTTTTCGTGTTTCCTTTTTCAGGAGCTTCTCAGGAATACTTGCGAGTATCGAATCGACATCACCCACTGGATGGATTCTTGGAGTTAAATCATCTAGGAGAGCAATCAGGTCTTCAAGATGATCCTCTCTTGAGAAACTACAGTGGGAGTTGTTCAGACGGCGATCGACTAATGAGTGTCTCAGTGCGGGGAGATTCGAATGGAAAGAGTTTTGGGCTGAAATTAATACCCACAGATCCCAGTACGTTAAAATGAGCGCATTTTCTGGGAAAATCGCGGCAATGTCAGCCCCTTTTGGGGCTCTTTCCAGCACAGGGATTTCGGATTTTAGGATAACCATTGTTTCTGTTAGAGATCAAGTCTGCAGCGTGAAGTCAAACCTTTTTAAATAGAGTTCAGCGTTTTCTCAGTCTGTTTTTTTGGTAGTCTTTGAGCGCTTCAAGACCCGATACCCCATTTCGTCCGTCTTTGTGTCCCTCAAGTTTTCCGGAGCGTATCAGTAAGTTCAGATATTTCGCTTGGAGCTTGCTTGTCTTCATTCCATTAGCGAACTGATGGCGCTAATATTGTATAGGTCGTATTTAGCTACTATACCATATTAATTTTTTTGAACGGAAAATCAGTAATTCAAGACTAGACTCCGAACTCAGCTTCTCTAGCAAGCTGCTCGAAATCCTCTAGATCCTCAGGTGTAAAGTATTGATGAACAAGCTTTCTTGCTTTGCCGTAAACCTTATTATTTTTGAGCAGGTCTTTAACGTCTTCTAGGTCGCGCTGACGGGCTGCGTGCATTTTATAAAGAATAAGATATTCCGGCAGTACGACTGGAATGGAAGTGCCTGTATCAGATTTTTGAACAGCGGATTTAATGGCATCCTGGGTCCAAGGGAAAATTTGTGAGTGCATAAAGTCAACTAAAGTGCCTTCAATCTTCACGTAATAAACTAAGGCTGTTTCACTTCCATTTGGAAAAAGAGTTTTTACATCTATTAAGTCCGAGGCTAATAAAACGATGTCGATGTCATTTGTAGGTCGAACTGACACCCAATGTTGAACAGCCAGTCCTCCAATTAAAGCGTAGTTTTGGCCCCTTAAACTCTCATGGATCTTCTTTAAAGCTTTTGTAAATCTTCCGTCTTCGACGATACGACCTTCAGCTGTATGAGGCTTTAGCTCTGCGCCCATAATTAAGGTCTCAATATCATGAGAAAGAAAGGGTGCTATTTTAATAAGCTCTTTTGCAAGCTTTTTAAGCCGTCTCAACTTTATGTTAGTCATATCATTACTCCTGATATAACAATTTAACGCAAGTTACTAGAAATAACATCAAAAAGACAAGAGATCAAATATTTGCAATAGTATTTTTATGATATGTAAAAATACTATATTCTCATAAATTAATATATTGCTTTTTAAGCAGTTAACACTTTATATCGGTAGTACCTGCAGAGGTTCTCATTTATCTGGATTATTTACTCAAATTTTCTTATTGGAATATTCTCACTTTCAATGTCTTGCCCACTTTTTTAATAATTTTCATGGGATATTGAGTTTAGAGTCGCTGCATTCCAGCCTAATTCTATAAGCCATCATGTTCTGAAGGAGGAAAGTGAGCGAGGCGATAAATCCTCCTGCCTCCCTAATAGCCTTAAAAGACTGGTTCAGTTGAGAAGCTTATTCATCTGAGGTGGATCGACTCTTGGAAATTTTACTTCGAAACAAGTATTGGGAGAGTGGGGGGAAACGCCAATAGTTGCATGGTGTCTATCTAAGATCTGTTTGGTAATGGAAAGTCCTAAGCCAGTACCTTCATTTGCTTTTTTAGTTGTGAAGAGGGGATTAAATATTTTACTTAATATTTTATCTGGAATTCCTGTTCCTGAATCAGTGATCTTTAAAGTAATAAATTGTGAGTCTTCTTCTGATTCAATCTTTACCCATTTTTCTTTGTTATTTTTAATAGCATCAATTGCATTATTAATTAAATTGATAATGACTTGTTCCATTTCTGTTTCATTGCAAGATATATACAGACCATCTTTTAATTCAGAGTTCACTAAAACAGCATGTTCCTGAGATTTAATCTCGGTGAGAAGAAGTGATTCTTGAACTAGTTTTGATAATTCAAAAGTTGAATATTCGTTTTGTTCCTCTTTTCTAATGTATTTTTTTAGCCCGCTCATGATCTTGTTAATGCGTTCGCCTGCTTTTTTGATGCTTGCAATTTTGGGTAAAAACTTATCTGGAAAAGTGCTGACGATAGGAATTTGGTCCGCATTTTCTAGAATGATCGTGAGAGGATTGCTGATTTCATGAGCAATATTTACTGATATTTCTCCGAGTGATATGAGTTTTTCGTTCTGCTGGAGTTGGACTTCCATTTGTTTTTGTTTTGTGATGTTAAAAGAGATAAACAGAAATTCAGCTTCTCCCGATTCACTCGTAATAGGGGTTATCGTGGTTTGCATCCAGAAAAATTCATCATTTTTATCGCGGTTGCAAATTTCTCCAGACCAGACATTTCCTTTTAAAAGAGTTGTCCAAATATCCTCAAAAAAGTTTGATTTATGACAACCTAAACTCAATAGAAAATAATCTTTATGAATGATTTCTTCTTGTTTGTATCCTGAGATTTTACAAAAGTTTTCATTTAAATAGGTAATTTTCCCTCTAATATTGGTCATCAGTACAATAGCACTTTGATTCAGGCCTCGAGTGATTCCATCTTGGTGGCGTTTTTGAGGTCCTAAGTTTTTTTGAATTTCTAGCCAACGGATCGCCTCACCTAATTTGGATCCTAGTATTTTAAATTCTTCGTCTAAGCTCAGCTGGTAAGAAATAGTTTGGTTCGAGTAGAGTTCAATTACCCCCAGAATCTCCTCCTGGAAGGAAACACTGAAAGCGACTCCACTTTTTAACCCGCACTCGTGCGCGATAGGTCCTCGGATGAAATAGGGGTCTTCTATGAGACGTGGAACCCATACCGACCTTTTTAAAGCGTAAACTTGACCTGGAAGTCCTTTTCGTTCTGCAAAAGTGGTTTGTTTTGAAGTATGGATAAACTTGCTATATTCAGAAGGCTGAGAGCTTTGAATTTCAACTAGTTGATATTCTGTGGGATCTTGCTTTTTTTTTGTCCAATAACTGGCTATGCACCAGTTTTTATCCTTCAATAGCTCCAGTAAAATAAATGGGGGAAGTTCTTTCGCTTGGGGAGAGGTTTCTATGAGTTGATCTAAATTTTTTAGAATGTCGCTATTCAACGGGTAACCACTCCTTTAGAATCTTATCGTCGGAAGAGGGGTGTTATTGAACACTTTTTTCTCGTCGCCGTTGAATAACCATGTTACAAGTCTGAAATTATGGCAAATCGACTCGGTGCTAAGCATGTAAAAAGACGTCACGATCAATTAAGAACTTATCTAGCGGGTGAAGCTCCTGCTGCCCATAAGGTAGCGGTGGAGCGGAGTAAAAAAGCTAAGAAAAAAAATTCTTATCGTATGACTTGATGACTGAACCATCAATGAATTTAAGTCGCTGATTTTATTGCTTTAAATGATAGTGTAAGTAAAATCTTTAATAAAGGCAAGTCTCTATGGCAAAACAAACACAGACGTTTCAAGCGGAAACCAGCGAACTTTTAGATTTGATGATTCATTCTCTTTATTCTCATCGTGAAATCTTTTTAAGAGAGCTCATTTCTAATTCTTCGGATGCGATAGAAAAGCTTAAATTTGAATCATTGACAGATAGCTCCCTTGCTGCTTTTGCAACAGATTTTAAAATTCAGTTAGTAACTGATCCCGAAAAGAAGACTTTATCTATTGCAGATAATGGTATCGGGATGACATGGGATGAAGTCGTTAAAAATATTGGCACTATAGCCCATTCAGGGACAAAATCTTTTTTAAAAATGCGTCAGGAACTCAAAGAGCATCCAGAATTGATCGGTCAATTTGGAGTGGGTTTTTATTCAGCCTTTATGGTTGCCCATCGAGTGGTTGTTCAAACGCAAAAGGCAGGTTCCCATTCAGGTGTTTTGTGGGAATCCGATGGCAATGGAACTTACACCATCGAAGAGTCAGTCAGAGAGCAGGGGCATGGCACAACAGTTACTCTCTATTTGAAAGATCTGAAAGAAGAAGATCAGGAAACACAAGATTTTACTGATACTGGCACTCTCAAAATGATTGTCAAAAAATATTCAGATTTTATAGTATATCCCATTCAATTAAAAGAAGAGACCCTGAATGGTCAAAAGGCACTTTGGCTGCGTCCTGCAACTGAAATCAGTCAAAATGATTATAACGAATTCTATACTCATATCAGTCATGATCCATCTGTGCCTCTCAAAACAATCCATTATAAAGCTGAAGGGACGATGGAATTTTCTTCTATCCTCTATATTCCCTCTCAAAAGCCGTTTAATTATGACTACCGAGATAATAAGGTTGGATTAAATCTCTACGTCAAACGTGTTTTCATAAAGGGTGAGTGCGGAGAATTACTTCCCCCTTACCTGCGATTTGTTCAGGGTGTTGTCGATAGTGATGACCTGAGTTTGAATGTTTCACGAGAACTTTTACAGCAAGATCGCCAAATTGTTCGAATCAAGAAGGCTTTGACATCTAAAGTTTTAAACTCTCTTAAAGAATTTATTGATAGTGATAGACCTTCTTATGAAAAGTTCTGGATGAATTTTGGATCCACCCTCAAGGAAGGCGTTGCAGTCGAGACTGCGAGTATAGATAAGATTCAAGATTTGGTGCTCTTTCATTCTACAGAGTCCGATCGTCTCACCACACTCCAAGAATATGTTGGTCGGATGAAGCCGACACAAAATAAAATTTATTATATTACAGGAGATAGCCTCACTCAAATTCAGAATAGCCCTTACCTTGAAAAGCTGAGATCCAAGGGGTTTGAGGTTATTTTAATGAATGATAAAATAGACGCTTGGTTCGCTAGTAGTCTAAGAACTTATGGTGATAAAGCACTTCAGTCCGTAACAGCTCATGAACTCGAGTTGAATACGGAGGAAGAAAAAAAGATGGAAGAAGAGAAAAATAAAGTAGCTGAACTGAAATTTAAGCCTCTCTTAGATATCATGCACGATGCTTTAAAAGAGCAAGTCCAGGAAATCAAACTTTCTGATCGCCTGACGGAGTCTCCTGTTTGCTTAGTTTCTTCTGATAACGCTTTATCAGCCCATATGGAGCGCCTTCTTGAGTCCATGGGGCAGTCTATGCCTAAAGCGAAACGAGTGATGGAAATTAATCCGGATCACCCTTTATATGAGAGTATGTTGAAAGCTTCTTCCACACAACAGATCGAGTGGGCAGAAATCCTTTATCAACAGGCTTTGCTTAATGAGGGATCTCCCATTGAAAATCCTTTAAAATATTCACAAAAAATAGCCAATTTAATGATTTCAGCGGGTCATTCCTGAAGCCGACCCATTCTCAATAGCTTGAAAAATACGATCGGCTTCATTATTTAGGGATGACTGGATTTAAGCGGTTTCGTTTAGGGTTTGCTGCAAATCGCCGCGTTCGTACATTTCACTTAAAATATCGCATCCGCCCACAAATTTTCCATGAATAAAAATCTGTGGCACTGTCGGCCACTGGGTAAAGTCTTCTAGAGCCTCCCAAAGGGGGTCGTCTGACAAAACATCCACTCCTACTAGATTTTCAACACCTGCAGCCCGTAGGACTTGGCAGGCGCGTGCGGAAAACCCGCACTGCGGGAACTGGGGAGTTCCTTTCATGAAAATAACGACTGGGGCGGATTTAACTTTTTCTTCTACTTTTGAAGTAAAGGGATGACTCATAATATGCTCCTTATTTTAATTATTTTTATTTAAGCTATTAAATTGCTCAGGTGTATAGGTTTTTAGCGTTAAGGCGTGGACTTCCCCTGAATCCACTTCTGATTGTACTAATCCTAGTACGATCCTGTGTTGCTCGAGAATCATTTTTCCAGCAAACAAGGGGGAGATGATGACTGCTTGGTAATGGTTCTCGGTCCCAGTTAAGTCGGATACTTCGACTTGTGTTTGGGGTGCAAGAGTTTCTAATCGCTTTTTAAGCTCAATGGGGGTCATGGGTTTATTTTCCTATTTTCTTGTTTTTTATAGCACACTGCCAAAAATCCTGAAATGGGAGAGTTTTTTGACTCACAAATTGCTGGATTAGGCGGCCGCTTCCATTTCCTCTGGAATGCTTTCCTCGTGAGGAGTCTCGATCGCGGCAAGGGCTTGGACAATATCGATGAGAAGGACAATTTGATTTTCTATTTTTCCCATTCCCATAACGAAAGATTGTTTGAAAAGGTCGCCTATAACAGGGGGATTTTCAATTTGTTCTGAACGGAAGTACTGAACTTCTTTGACTTGATCTACAACGATTCCAATGAGGCCATGCATTCCAGTAATGACAACAACACAGGATTCTCGAGAGTGTTTGAGTGCTTCCATCCCAAATTTAAGTCTCAGGTCAACGATGGGAACAATTTTTTCTTCAAAGTTCATGACACCTAAAACATATTTAGGCATGCTCGGGATTTGCGTGGTTGCTCCAATCTGATTGATTTGGTGTACATCAGCCGCTTTGATTCCAAAATACTGGCCTTTCATTAAGAAAACGAGATATTCTCCACCTAAATTCATTTCTGTCATAGAAACTTTTCCCTATTCTGCCTTTAATTTATCATTTAGTTTAAAGGAGCGTCAGTGTGTATGTTTTGAGCCTGTGTAAATTTAAAAAAAGCAATAAAATTCATATTAATTTACACTGTTTAAATTTACTTTATTGCGACTGGCATGTATTCCAGTGCGGTGAGGCTAAACTTGACTCCGCTCTGTTCATTGCAATCTGATCGATGTACATTGGTTTCTTATGAAAAGACGTGAGCCGCTCAAAAAAATTAAGTTCGGAACCTTTTCTCGAGGTATTGCACTTGCTCGAGTTTCTGTTTTCGCAGGTGCAAAAGTGGCTTCGCATGCGGTAGGAAACCTATTTGCTCATGAATCTGAAAAGTCAGAACGTTTTAAAGACCTAGTGGTATCGCAGATTCAGTCTCTTACAGATGAGTTAGGGCAACTCAAGGGGAGCATGATGAAAGTGGGGCAATTACTATCTATGTATGGGGAGCATTTTCTACCACCTGAAGCGAATACATTACTGAAGTCGCTTCAGTCTCAATCAGCCCCTTTAGAGTGGAAGCAAATGCAGAAGGTGCTCAAAAAGCAATTTCTCCCTGAAAAACTCGAAGAAATTGAAATAGATCCAGTGCCTCTCGCTTCAGCATCTTTAGGTCAAGTTTATCGTGTTCGAAGAAAGTCCGATGGGCGCCAGCTTGCGATGAAAATACAATATCCAGGCGTAGACCGCGCCATTGAAGGGGATCTGAAGGCTCTTCAGTCTATTTTATCTGTTTCTAAGCTGATCCCAAAGGGCCCTCGTTACGATGAACTTTTTAAAGAAGTGCGTTTTATGCTGCATCAAGAAGTGGATTATCTTCGCGAGCTGGAGACAACAAAAGAGTTCCAGCAGAAACTTTTGTCTGATTCCAGATATATTGTTCCA
>CAIYTD010000035.1 GCA_903928955.1 Oligoflexia bacterium
ATCGCATTCCTATTCTATCTCCAGATGTGAATTTTTCTCAAAAAAGATTTAGCGTAGAAGTCATTCCGTCTGATGGGGAGAGTCAGCCTGTCAAAGGAATTCGTTTTGGACTCGAAGCTATTAAAGGAGTAGGTGGAATTGCAGTTGACACGATTTTAGAAGCACGTCAGGCAGGTCCATTTAAAAGTGTTCTGGATTTTTGTAAAAGGGTTTCTACACGAAAGGCGAATAAGAAAGTACTCGAGTCTCTTTGCTTAGCGGGGGGACTAGATAGCATTGCTGAAGTGAATCGAGCGAGTCTTTTTGCTTCCCTACAGGTGCTTTTAGAGCATGCAGGAGATGAACAAGAGGAACGAGAATTAGGTCAATCTTCTTTGTTTGATTCTTTTTCTGCAGAGGAGATTAAGCTTTTTACTCCGGTGGATGCTATTTTTAAACAGGAACCGGATTGGCCTACTTCGAAAAAACTCTCCTTAGAAAAGGAAGTAGTAGGATTTTATGTCACAGGACATCCCATGGATGGTTGGCAGGGGATTTGTGAGCAGTGGTTGGGTTGGAGTACCGAGCGTCTAAAATCTGTCGCGCACGAAAAGGCGCAGCAAAAAAAAACAGTTACATCCGATTGGGGCGAGCCAACGGGACAGAATCGGTATCGAGCGCCTAAAACAGAAGTGAAGTTGGCTGGGCTTCTTTCAGAGATCAAGGAGGTGACAACAAAAAAAGGAACTCGGATGGCTTTTGTTCAGTTGGAGGATTTGAAAGGGAAGATAGAAATTGTTTTTTTCCCCGACACTTATCAGGCTGTTCAGGAAACCTTGAAGCGAGCGATTGTCGAAGGTGAGGTTGTCATTGTAGGGGGAGAAGTGGAGTTCGGGGAGGAGACCCCTAAGGTTTTAGCCAAAACTTTAGAATGGGCTGCTGAGATGCATAAAGATAGGGTTCAACAAGTTGTGATTTGTTTGGTACCTTCTGAGATTTCACCTGATCAACTGAGGGAATTAAAAAAACAATTCATTCAATGCCGAGGAAAATGTCCTGTTCGAATTGACTTTAAAGATCCTGGATTTCGCACTCGGTTAGAGTTGCCTAAAACATGGAATATTGCAGTAACACCGCAGTCTGTGGTTCAGATTAATAAAATTTTCGGAAAAGAAGTCGTTCGTTTTCAGTGAAGTTAAAAATCGAGGTTGAAATTCTGAGACACACCTCTTCTGTTTCCTGGACTTACTCTCAGCTCGATTCGAAGCAAAGGGAAATTGCGGATCGAGTTCGCAAGGGAGGGCGTGGTGCACTTTTACTTTCTGAAGTGGCTCCTGTGATCACTCGGGGAAGAAGAACTCAGAATCACGATCTTCTGACGAGCGAGGAAGAACTGAGACGTCTTGGGATTTCATCCTATTTGAGTGATCGGGGAGGATTGGCGACTTATCACGGGCTGGGTCAGTGGCTGCTTTTTGCCGTCGATCGATTAGAAAACCTGACTGGGGATCGTCGAGGAGTGAGAAAAGGAGTAGAAGGATTATTAGAAATTGCATGGAAAGTGGGTCTTCAATACTACTCTCACTGTCAAATTCGCTCAGGAAACGAAATGGGAGTTTGGACTCCGAGGGGGAAGTTTGCAGCCGTTGGAATTCATATTGAACAAGGTGTTCTTTTGCATGGGCTTGCTGTCAATGGATTTAGAACCTCTCAAAGCTTTGTAGGTCTTCGCCCTTGTGGATTAGATGCCCCCGTTGATTTTCTTTTAGATCAACCATTCGAGTCTGACTTTTTAGATTTGGGAAATCGCCTCATTCGAGAAGCACTTCAGAAGTTTTGGAATAGGAGCTGATTTCATTTTTCTTATTGTCTTTTCCCAATCAATGTTAAACTAACAATATGTTTCTTAAACCCGGGTTTCTAATCATCTTAGGATTTCTAATCTTTCATTCTAATGCAATCGCAGGTTCATTAAAAGATTTAGGTGTCCTCGAGCCTTGGCAAAAAGTCATTATTGAGGAAGAAGTTCTACCTCAATCTCAACGGTTTGCTCGAGACCAGTCACCTACCTCATCTCCTTTAAGTCTGGAATGGGATTTAAAACTTTTGAAACAGTACTTGGTATTTTATGGGCCGAAATTAGAGAAACTAAAAAAGAGTCCAAACAACTTAGAGATCCTCGTGACCCTGAGTCCTGAGTCGGATTGCCCGAAGTGCATGGAGAGTGTGCCATCCATTTCCTCCCTCATTCGCCAAAGCCTTCAAAGACGAGGTTTGACTGCAGTTTTTAGTTCTCTTTCATCGGTAAAACCAAAATCTCCACTTGGAACGATGCAGATTCAGTGGGCTCCTTTTTCATCTGAAATGGTAGACGCGGTGGGTGGGGATGAAAAACGTTATAGAATTCAAACGGATTTCAGTTTAGTTGGATTCGTGAACCTTCGAAAAGAGAGAGAACTTTCTGAATTCGATGCTTTTGATGGGATTGAGGCTCGGCTACTCACTGATTTGTGGATCGATTTAGGAAGAAAGTGGGAAGATGAGAAAGATCTTGCCGACGAGGATGGGAAAGAAGAAATTTTAATCGAAATTTCGGGGTTTACTGATTTTACTCAGTATAATCGGCTGAGGACTTTGCTTCAAACTCAGCTTAAAAATATTTTATCTATTGAAGAGAGAAAATTTTCTAAAAATCGAGTCGTTTTCTCTGTTTATTCACTAGATAATAAAGAAAGTGTTAGAAAACAAGTCACTAACCTTCATCTGGATGCGGTAGCGAGGGTGCAATGATGGATAAAATTAGATACTTCATTCTATCTCTTTTGTTACTGTCTTGTCAGCGATCACCCCAATATCGGTCTCAATCTTTGAATGATCCCATGGATGGTACGCTTTCGCAGCGCGGCAATGCATTGCTGACTCAGAAGGTGGAGTCCATGGGGCAACCCAAAAAGCGCATGGTCGTTTTCGATTTTTGGAATCATACCCCTGTTCAGGAAGCTTCTATTGGTTCTTTTGCTGCAAGTGAGCTCAAAAGGGGTTTAAATCTGAGTCAAAAAGTGATTATTCCTGCTGATCTCCGGAGTAGATTAGGAACTGAAGATTTTGTCGAAGGGGAAGATGTAAAAGTAGCTCAGTTGATTCGGGAAGGTCGTCGGATGGGGGTTGCTGTTTTAATTATTGGTCGCATTGGTAAAATTGTCTTTCGTCAAAAGGCCGATGAGGTCGGTTTATTGCGGAAAAAGCAATCCTTGGCTGCAGCGGATCTCGAAGTGAAGATTTTTGATGTTCAAGCAGGGCGTGAAATGATGGCACTGTCGCAATCGGGTGAGGCAAATAAAAGCGCTTTAGTAGCTTTTGAATCTAAACTGATAGATCCTGTTACGTACCGTTCGGAGCTTGTTCGGAGTGCAGTGAGAGAAGCAATTGCAGGACTTATTCCAGATGTTATTCGGTCGATTGAAAAAATGACTTGGCAAGGAAGAATTGCCAAGCTCTCTGGGTTGAAAGCATATGTGAATGCTGGGCGAGTTTCTGGATTAATGGCAGGAGATATTTTGAAAGTACTGACCTTGGGGGAAGATATTTATGATCCTGCTTCGGGGGCTTACTTAGGGCGTGCTCAAGGTCAACTTAAAGGGACTCTTGAGGTGCTGGATTATATTGGAGCCGATGGTGCTCTCACTCAAGTACATACAGGGGGAAATTTTAGAGAAGGGGATTTGGTTCAGCTTTATTAATGGTTGGCTCGACTGGGATTGAACCAGCGACCCCTACCGTGTCAAGGTAGTGCTCTCCCGCTGAGCTACGAGCCAATAGGACCAATAAATAGCTTCCCTGGATTTATAGCTGTCTCGATCCTGTGAGTCAATCCCGCAATTTAATAAAAGATTTAAATCATCCGATAAAGATGGGATGCAGAAAAAGATCTGGTTATTTCAATTACCAACCGTGATTTTTTTTACTTTTTGCTTTTGGATCACTGATTTGGGAGTCCAGGGGCAACTCGAGAATGCATTGCTCCGGGAGAAGATATTTCCAGCCCTGAGTCGACTCGGTTGTCTCATGACTGATTTCAAATTTAGTCTCAGGGGATCGAGGACACCTAAAAATAAAATCGTAGTCATTGAGATAGATGGTCCTTCTATTGAGCGAGTGGGGAGATGGCCTTGGCACCGGGATGTGACTGCTTATTTGATTGAAAAAATTTTTCAAGCGGGAGCTCAGGTGGTCGGTTTAGATATGGTTTTTTCTGAACCTGACCCTCGAATTCCTTCCGAGTTGGTGGAACTTTTGAAAGCAAAAAATTTAGGAGGCATTTCTAACTCATTTGAAACGGATCCCCAGTTAGCCAAAGTTATTCATAAGTATTCGGACAAATTAGTATTGGGTTGGACCACTGAAATGGCTTGTCAGCCTCTTTATGAAGAGGCTCAGTACTGTCCTGTAAAAGATCCTGAGGCTACCAAACTATTTCCTTCCTTCTTTGATCAGTTCTCATTTTCAGAGTTTCATAGTCCCCTTCCATTCGATCCAGCAAAAACATCTATTCTTTCGTTTGTGACTCCTTTAACAAACATTCCTTCTTTCAGTCAGCCTGCTCAGCATGCAGGTTATTTTAATGCAGTTCTGGATTCTGATGGCCATATTCGACGTACGAGTCTCCTAGCGATTGCAAATGGTAAACCCTATCCTTCTCTTGCTCTCGAAATGGCAAGAGTAGGATTAAAACAAAAATTACAGCTCACGTTAGATGAGCATCAAAGAGTTAAAAATTTAGGATTTTTGGAATCGGGGCAAAATATTCCAGTGACTCCTTTAGGGGGGTTGCAAATTAATTTTAGAGGTCCTAGTCAAATTTTTAAGCATATCTCGGCTGACGATTTATTGAGCGCAAAGGATACTATAGAGGATCCGATGAATCCTCAATTTTTTGGTAAGTCTAAAGTCGAAGTATTTGAACAGGTTTTAAAAGATGCCTATGTGTTGATTGGGATCTCTGCAGTGGGAGTCTTTGACATGAGGGAATTTCCTTTTGAGTCAAATGCACCAGGAGTCTATGGGCACGCTAATATTTTGGATAATGTTTTATCTCAAGATCCATTGGTTCCAGGTGGCCAAGGTTTGAGTGCGATGTGGGTGCTCCTTATAATGACGTTAGGTGTAATGGGTTTTGCATGGATCATTGAGAGAATCGAAGCTGTTCCGGCATTAGCTCTCTGTTTATGCACTGTTCTTGTTGTCATTTTTTTCGATGTGAAATTACTTTTTGGAAAAAATTATAATATCAATACTGCTTTTTTATACTTAGAGATTGGTTTTGTTTTCATGTTTACTTTAGCAGCGAAATACGTCATGGAAGAGCGAAATAAAAAATTTATACGAGGTGCTTTTTCTAAATATGTAGCTCCGAGCGTCGTTGACTCTATTTTAAAGGACCCTACTCAGTTGTCTTTAGGAGGCGAAAAGCGAGATTTGACGATTCTTTTCTCAGATATTCGAGGATTTACTACGTTTTCAGAGCAAATGGATGCCAAAGCGCTTGCTTCCTTTCTGAATGACTACTTAGGTACAATGACTGCACTTGTCTTTTCAAATCAAGGAACTTTGGATAAGTATATTGGCGACGCAGTGATGGCCTTTTGGGGGGCTCCCTTAGAGCAGCCGGATCATGCCTATCATGCGTGTGAAACCGCAATCAAGATGATGAAAGCACTCGCACAAGAAAATGAAAGATTTAAGACGCAATATGGAATGGATGTTAAAATTGGAATTGGGATTAATTCTGGGGTAGTCAATGTTGGAAATATGGGGTCTGAAAATAATTTTGAATATACCGTAATTGGAGACCATGTGAATTTAGCATCTCGAGTGGAAGGACTTACAAAAAAGTACGGTGTTACTATTCTGACCACTCGATATACGCTGGATTCGGTAGCTCAGTCTCACCCCGGTCAGATTTTACCTCATCGGGTTTTGGATTTTGTAAAGGTGAAGGGAAAGAAAAATACCGTGGAGTTGATTCAAATTTTAGAGGTCGATTACTCTCTGGAAGGGCTTCAAGCCTTTGCGAAAGGGAGAGAGCTCTATAGTCAGCAAAAATGGGATGAAGCTCTTTTGAAATTTGAAGAGGCCAATATTTTATTAAACTCTAGAGATATTCCTTCTCAAGTATTTTCAGAGAGATGTGAGTTTTTTAAGAAGAATCCCCCTGAATCTGATTGGGATGGGGGCTGGGAAATGGAAAATAAATAGGATGGAGCAATGACAATAGAGAATGCTGCAGGAAAAAGTTTATCAAAAATGACAGAGTGCTTTTTAGGCTTTGTTCTAGATCCTAAAGAGAATATTTTTAGGCTGACACAATTCTGCGGAGAAATGTTGGGAGCTCAAAGTACCATGTATGACCGCATCAGCGGGACCCAAATGACTCGACTCGGAGGTTGGAATCTTCCTACAGATGGAACCGTAGTGGGACTCGGTCATGGTAGCCTGCGTTTTGATAAAGTTCGGATAGGACCCGGAGATATCTTTGAAATTCAACATTCAGAAAAGCCGGAGTGTTTTTTTGGTCGAATCGTAAAAGATCACGGTCATCCGCTCGGTGCTCTCTGTGTTCGCTTTCAAGGAAAACATCTGCTTTCTGAGGAGGATCGTGCAGTTTTAGGAATTATTGCCTCAGCTTTAGCTATTGAAGATCGGCGATTGAGATCTGAAGAGATTATTGCAGAGCAGCAGCTTAATTTGGTAGGATCTGCCAGAATGTCAGCATTAGGTGAGATGGCAGCAGGGGTTGCTCATGAAATTAATAATCCACTCATGGCTATTATTTTAAGAATAGATCAACTTAAGGAGATGGTTAAAGCTCCACAATTAGATTTTCCTGCAGTGAACAAAACTACCGATAATATTGAATACTTGGCAATGCGTATTTCTAGAATTATCAAGAGTTTGCGGCAGTTTTCAGGAGATACAGAGTCTGAACTTTATCGCGAAGTGAAGTTTAGTGAGATTCTTGGTAATACGCTGGAGCTTTGTGGAGAATGGTTTAAGCAGCATAAAATTGATCTTCAAGTAGAGGAATTTGATTCAGAATTAAAAATGAAATGCATGCCCACTGAGATGTCACGAGTACTTTTTAATCTATTACAAAATTCTTTCGATGCAGTTGAAACGACAGATGAGAAATGGATTAAGATTCAAATTTTTCAGAATAAAAAAAATATTGAGATTAAAGTAACAGATAGCGGAATAGGAATTTCAAAGGAAATCCAATCTAAAATATTTGAGCCTTTTTTTAGTACAAAGGAAGTGAATCGCGGGAAGGGATTAGGATTAAGTATTTCAAAAGGGGTGATGGAAAAGCATCATGGTACTTTGACTTTTAATCCCAGCAGTGTTCATACTCAGTTTGTAATTCTGGTGCCGCGGTAGTTGTGTTTGATTTTCAGTTAGATTTGAGTTGAAGTAGCGTATGTGGGTGTGGTAGTAGGATTTTTCTAACTGAATCAGTTTTTCTCATTTCATTCCATTTTGAAAGACAGGTCCTCCTTTATTTGAGGAGTGATTTTTAATGATTTTGCGTTTATTTATTTATTTTGGATTTTTTTATTTCATTTCTATCTCGTTTTCTTATCCGGCTGATGATTGGTGTATGACAAGTTTTGCAAATTCACCTTGCTATGGTGCTCCTGGAAAATGTACAAGAAACTTAGACGGTAGTCTGGGTGGGTTTGTTGCTGACACCGCAAGTATTGAGTTCCTAATGCTTAAAGGTTTCAGCCATAATAGGCCTCATATTGGGTTACACGCAAGTATTTGTGATAATGCGCGGGTCTATGGAGATGCTCGGGTCACTGGAAATGGTCGAGTTTCTGGTAATGCTTGGGTTACTGGAAATTCCCGGGTTTATGAAAATGCGTGGGTGAGTGGAAATGCGTGGGTCTTTGGAAATGCGCGGGTCTATGGAGATACCGCGGTCACTGGAGATACCTGGGTTTTTGGTGATTCTCGAGTCTTTGGAAATGATATTATTTCAAGTGGAAATTATGGATTTTAGAGCTCGTTCAACTTCTTTCATTTAAAGAAAACAATTAACTGCTAGTTTTTTTAAATAAATGCTGCTATTTAATGTGTCTTATCATGCTGATGTCTAGAGGTTCATTATGTTATTTTTCCGTATTCGCAGTAATCTAAGACAAATTCTATTCTTTGGGTTTTTTTTAGTTTCCTGGGCTTCTTACGGGCATGCTGAATTATTGTTTGAGCGAAACGTGAATGGAACGCCTTTTGAGTTCCATCGGTACGAACACAATAGGGGTGATGACGAGCAAGCCGTTCAGTTATTAGAAAATGCTTCTATACTCAAGAGCAGCGTGACTCACTCCTATAGAGAAATCCTCTAATTGAGCTTGGCAGATTTAAACTCTTCTTGGACAACTGAGGAGCACTACTCCCATTGGCTAGATGAAAATGTTCAAGAAGAGGAACAAATTTGTCGGGAAGGTAAAGCCCTCTGTGTCCAAGTCAGAGAAACAGGTAAGCAAGCTGTTGCCTGGGCTTCCTACGAGGACGATGTGAAAATTCCAGGGGGATTCTATATCCGACAAATGATGGTTGAGCCTTATTATAAGAAGATGGGACTAGGCGGTATTTTATTGAATGATGTAGTGAGCACTCTGAGGCCCAAAAATATTGGAACCTTTCTTATTACTCGTAAGACAAACACTGTTGCTATTTCCTTTTACGAAAAGAATGGCTTTCGACAAAGTAGTTATATGCATGATGGTTATGACGTGAGTAGGTATGTTGGGCTTGAGCGTAGCAGGTCAGTGGCAGTATTATTTGCTCAAATGCGGGAGTATAAGCAGGGGAATATTTTAAAAATTGTAGACGCGAATGTAAAGTCTGTTCCTATTCAGGAGCAGAATGAGCCCCTGGTGGATTTGGCCGATGTAAGTATGAACCCGATAGATTCTAAAATCCGACTGATGCCGGACGAAAGTAGTTCTATTATGGGATTTTATCATGCGCCTCATAGTGATTTCGGCAAAGTTCGGGTGGGTTTACATAAAAAATTGAAAGAACTTGTTTCTCCAGTCGATAATAAAATTCCTCCTCACTTAACGGGTGGGGCTGTTGACTTAACATTGATCAAACTTAGCACAGGCAAACCTCTGCCGATGGGTAAGTTTGGCGCTATTTTTGGTTCAAATCCTGTAGCCCAAACCTTTGTTACAGTTGGGTTAACGGAAGAAGAACAAGAAAACCGGAAATTGCTTTATAGGAGTGCCGCCGAGGTAGGTTTGGTGAATTATCCAGAAGAATGGTGGCATTATGCTATCGGAGACAGATATTCGAGCTATGTTCTAGGGCTGGACAAAAGTGTTTACGGTGATTATTCAACGCCCTAATAACGTCAATTTAATTTTGAGTTGCAGTAGAGTATGCGTGTGTGTTAGTTGGGCTTCTTTCATTATTTATTTTAAAATTCATATCATGAAAAACAGCACCTTCTATATTTGAGGAGTCAATTTTAATGATTTTATTCTTATCTTTATTTATCATTTCCACCTATGCAGCTGATGAATGGTGCACTCAGGATCGGGAGAGCCCTCCATGTCATGGTGCTTTGGGAAAGTGCACAATTAATTCTGATGGCAGTCTAGGAGGGTTTGTTGCTGATACCGCAATTGTTGAGCCAGTCGTAGTCAGTGGATTGTCTCATAATAGGCCTTATATCGGGCTAGGAGCAAGTATCTGCGATCATGCCCGTGTCGCTGGCCATGCTTGGGTTGCTGATAGTGCCCTTGTTACTGATTCTGCTCAGATCATTGGGAATGCCTGGGTTACTGGAGATGCTTGGGTTTATGGAGATGCTTGGGTTACTGAAAATGCTTGGGTTTACGGAGATGCCTGGGTTTATGGAAATACCTGGGTTTATGGAAATACCTGGGTCTATGGAGATGCCTGGGTCTATGAAAATGCTCAGATCTATGGAAATGCTCAGGTCTCTGGAAAGGCCAAAGTTGGCGGAAATACTCGAATCTTCGGAAATCACGTAATCTTAAGCGGGAATTACGGATTTTAGAGTGTGTTGAACGATCAAAAAATAATACTATATTTAATTGTACATTTAGTTAATTTATGTTATAAAAATGAACCTTATTTGTATACTTTTATTCTTATCCTAACAGGAGTGCTATCATTTTATGAGATCTTTAGTTTCACTTATTTTAATTCTAATAGGATCGCTCCTGATGATTGCTTGTGGAAACAAGGAAAATTTAGAGCCTCCTCAAGGCCCTACCGCAGGGAAGTTGCTTTTTGAAACCGATTTAACCGCTGAACAATTAGAGGCTGCAAGACATCATTTTATTCAAAATAGAACTAAAACTTTAGTGATTTCAGGCTTTGCTGGACATCACTTACATCATCTCGATGTTGAATTTTTTGAATTAGACGGTGTAATGGTTCCAAAAACTCCTATTTTTGGAGCTTATATGGAACCAGGCGGTAGAATAACTTTTGCCGCAAAACTTTCTAAGGAATTTTGGTTTAATATTCCTGAAAAAATTAAAAATGAAATTAAAAAACGTGAAATCAGGACGCTTGAACTTTTTGTGGTAGTGCAAGAGTATTCTTTCATCGGTG